>NZ_BAAAPF010000425.1:0-4774 GCF_039531005.1 Streptomyces synnematoformans | reverse complement strand
CCGGGCGCCGCGATGCGGGGCGGACGCCGGGCGGCGGTACCGGGCGCGTGGCGCAGTTCGCGGAGGTACGGAACGCGGCGGAGGCGATCGCCGCGGCGCTGGCGGTCGCGGACGCCCGGCCGCTGACCGGCGTGCTGCGGACGGCGGGTACCCGGCGGCCACGGAGCACGCTGGTCGAGGCGCTGCAGAGCATGGGCCTGCCGGAGCTGGCCCCGGTCTTCGAAGCCACCTCCGCAGACCCGGACAACCCCCCCCCCTCCCGCCCCGCGCCCCCGCGGCCGGGCCCGCTGCCTTGACCCGGCCGCCGTGCCGCCGCCCTGCTGGAACGCGACTGACCGGCGACTTTCCCCGGACCCGCCGAGGGTGAAGAGCGCGGCACGGACCGCTCCGTGCCCGTCCCACGACTCCTCGACCGTCAACCTCGACCGCTGAGCGACGACGTACAGATCCACCGTGAGCACCGCCAGCGAGTGCAGCGGCTCGGTCGCGGCCTGGAACAGCGAGCACTGCCGTGCCGGCGCCCGGTCGGCCTCGGCGCCCGGTCGGCCCCGGGGCCCGGACGGCCGATCGGTTCCCGGTGCTCAGTCACCGTCCATCACCGTGACTCCGACGGCGACGGCTTGCAGCAGCCGGGTGAGGCGCGGTGCGAAGTCGAGGGCGACGTGTCCCCAGCGGGGGTTCTGGGCGTACAGCTCGGCGAGGGTCGGGGTCGGGTGGGAGACCTGCCACAAGTGCGCGGTGAGCCCGAGCGCCGCGGCGATCAGCTCCTGCGCCTGGGCGGTCGTCAGGGTCCGGGAGGAGGCGGTGAGGGCGTCGACGAGGGCGTCGTAGGCGGCGAAGGAGTTGGTCTTGTAGCGCCGGGCCCGCTCGATGTCGACGTCGCCCTCAAGGCTGAGCGGCACGTGGGTGAGCAGATCGCAGAAGAGGGGCTGGGCGGTGAGGGTCGCGGCCACGGCGGCGGCGGAGTCGGCGGGGGGCAGGTCCCGGGCCCCCGCCAGGTGGGCGGCGAGGCCGTCGCGCCACTCGTTCCACCCGCGTTCCGCCAGCTCCAGCAGTAGTTCCTCCTTGCTGGCGAAGTACCGGCGCACAGCCGACGGGTGCAGGCCGGCGGCCTCCGTCACGGCCGCGAGCGTCACGTGCCGTACCCCTCCGCGGGCGGTGGCGAGGGTGCGCGCGGCGGCGAGCAGATCCTCGGTGCGGCGGAGCTTGGCCTCTGGGGACCGTGCGCGGCTGTGCATGGCCCCACTTTAACGCATGCAAGGTGCGTTAAGTCGGCCCGGGTGTGGTAGCGTGAATAACGCAAGCACATTGCGTTAACGCCGTAACGCAATGTGCTTGCGTAAGAGCGGGCCTTCCCGCCCCGGCGAGAGACTGGAGACCCTCATGCACGCCGCCGTGGTCACGGATTTCGGCTCACCCGACGTCTTCGAGCCGACCGAGCTTCCCGATCCCGCGCCCGCCCCCGGCCAGGTCGCCATCGACGTCACCCACGCCGCCGTGGGGCTGATCGACGTCTACCTCAGGCAGGGCCTGTACCAGGACCAGACCGGGCTGCCGCAGCCGCCCTACGTGCCCGGGCTGGAAGTGGCCGGCACCGTCCGCGCTCTGGGCGACGGGGTGGCGGGCCTGCGGGTCGGCGAGCCGGTCGTGACCCTGTCGGGCAACGGGGCGGAGGGAGGCTACGCCTCCGTCGCCCTCGCGGACGCCGCGTTGACCACGAGCCTCGACGGCACCGGCGTAGATCCCGCGCTCGCGGTCGCGGCCGTGCCCAACGCCGCGACCGCCTACCTGGCACTCACCGAGGTGGCACACCTCAAGCCGGGCGAACACGTGCTGGTGCACGGCGCGCTGGGCGGCCTGGCGTCGGCCTTCCCGGGCGTGGCCCGCGCCCTGGGCGCCGCCGGCGTGACCGGGACGGTGCGCCGCTCCTCGCTGGAGCGCGCGCGTGCCTCCGCGCTGCCCTACGACGAGGTGGTCCCCGCCGACGACCTCGCCGAGGCGGTCGGCGACCGCCGCTTCGACGTCGTCGTGGACCCGGTCGGCGGCCGGGTGCGCACAGCCAGCCTGGGCGTG
Organism: Streptomyces synnematoformans; assembly: GCF_039531005.1. Classification (NCBI taxonomy): domain Bacteria; kingdom Bacillati; phylum Actinomycetota; class Actinomycetes; order Kitasatosporales; family Streptomycetaceae; genus Streptomyces; species Streptomyces synnematoformans. The sequence continues at coordinate 2,701 of NZ_BAAAPF010000425.1, read as the reverse complement.
ATGGCCCCGATGGGGCGGATGCTGCTGGTGGGCAACGCCAGCGGCGACTGGCAGCACACGGTGCCCACGAACGCCCTCTGGGGCGGCAACCTCGCGCTGCTCGGCTACGCGGTCGGCTTCCACCTCCCCCACCACCCGGAACTGGCCGGCCCCGCGGCCAGCGCCGCGCTGGAGGCGGTCCGGAAGGGCCTGGTGCAGATCGACGTCCAGACCGTCCCGCTGTCCCAGGCGGCGCAGGCTCACCGCCTTCTTGAGAACGGATCGGTCGCCGGAAGAATCGTCCTCACCCCCTGACCCCGTGCACCGGGCAGGTCGTCGGTGCAATCCAGTCGGGGAGGAATCTATTGGGTGACTGCTCTCTCGATGGCGTCGAAGATGTCTGCGTCCGTCTCCTGTTGCCACTCGGGAAGCTCGGGCCAATCCGCCACGTAGCCCGCCTTGGGGTTCTCGATGCGGTGGTAGATCTGCGCGATCCAGCAGGTGGCGACGAAGCGCCCGCGCTGTTCCCTGTTCAGCCGACTCGTGCTGCCGCCGGAGAGCTTGACGAACTCACGCACCTGACGGCACACGGCTGCCGCGGACTCCCGCTCCCAGTCCGGTGTCTCCTCCCACGGTGTGATGTATCCGGGTTTCGGCTCGCCGGGAAAGTGCTTCCGGACACCCGCAATCCACGCCTCGCGAAAGATACGGCCTTCCTCGATGTTCACGGATTCCCCTTTCACCTTGAGATGTTCTGCGTGGTCACGGTTGCACTCCGGTGGTTCACTGTTCCTGCACCAGGGGAAGAACCTCGGGAAGCAGACCCGGGGTCACGGCAATGGTCTCGCCAGAGTCGATGTCGTGTGCTTCACCGGATGCGGAGACGACACGCGCACCGGCTTCGCGTGCAATCACGACGCCCGCCGAGGTGTCCCAGGGGTTGTTGGACAGGATGATGCTCGCGTCGGTTTTCCCTTCCGCGACCCACACCAGGTCCAGGGCTGCTGTTCCCCACATCCGGATCCGCTGGACCCGTCCCGCAAGACGCTCGGTAATCGCCAGCCGCCGCTCGTTGCGTACTCGTGCACCGGCGCCGACGGCGTAGTCGCCGATGGAAACGATCGCAGCATTGAGGTCTCTGGTGCCGCTGGCCTGGATCCGCCTCGATCCGCAGTATGCTCCGCCGCCTTCGGTGGCATGGTACCGAGCGTTCATGAACGGCAGGTCGACAACACCGAGCACGCATCGTTTACCGTCGAAGAGCCCCAGGGAAACGCAGCAGAGGGGAATCCCGCGAACAAAGTTCGCGGTCCCGTCCACCGGATCCAGAGCCCACAGGAACCGCCCTTCCTGCGGTGAATTCCCTTCCTCCTCGCCCACGAAGGAGATGTCCGGGGTCAGGTCGGCCAGATAGTGGCGCACCGATGCCTCGACTGCGAAGTCGACCTCAGACGCCATGTCACGGTCGCCTTTGGCCGTGATCTCGCCGGGGTCGCGGCTGACGACAATGGAGCTGGCGAGTTCGACGGCGCCGTCGGCGATTTTGAGCAGATCCGGTAGGTCGGTCATAGAGGTGTCGCTCGATCCCAGAGTGAGGCGAAGACTTGCTCGAACGTATGGAACAACTCGCCGCCGTGCTTTCTGCGTTCGGTCAGAAGGGTCGGAGAGTCCACTCCACGCGACTGTGGAAGATACGGCCGAATCACCCCGGTCGAGTCGTCGATCAGGATGATGTTGAATCGAATGGTCTCGGCGGAGACGCCGATTTTCACCCGGTCGCGTGCTTCCGGCGTCAACAGGGACCGCACGCGTTCCTTCATGATCTTGAGGTTGATTTCAGTGAGACCGGCTAAGAACCCGGTTTCGTACCCTTCCTCCTGCTCGCGTACCTTCATGGCTTCGCTGTCCGGGTCGAGGAAGAGCAGCTGAAATCGTGTCCCTGATTCGACTAAGCGTCGAATTTGTGCGTCTGCGTAGTGCTGAGTGAGCAGGTTCAGAGAGAGCCCACTGGCTCGCACGATGGAAGCGTTTTCGATCATTTCGTACAGGGGTACCTCGGACAGGAACTGTGGCCTGGACATGTACACGCCTGCCAGATCGAGGTGCCGACCCTCTTCGCTGGGAGTCCGCCGATGTTCTCCCGAGCCCTCTCTTGGATCTTCTGTCCGGGAGTGAGGCGCGAAAAGCTCCTCGACGGACCAGCCGGGAAACATGGCCTCAAGAACCCTGCATGAATCAGTGCGAGGCTTTCCGCTCCGCAGGTCCCCCTTGAGCCACCGGTAGAACTGGGCGTGGCCAGGGTGACTTCCGGCCAGCCGATTGTCAAATCCCGCGGCGATCTTCTCCCATTCCTGGCAGAAGCCCGTGTAGCTCAGGTGGCGTTCCTGGATCAACGCCTTGATGGCCACCACTTCATTGCCCATGGATCGCCTCGTCCTTGGCTGTTCAGGTCGCTCATGCTACCCCAAGTGAGACCTGGAAGATACAAGATGAGACCACGGAGAGCGAAGGTGAGATTCGGCAGGTATCGAAATGCGACGAGCTGCAATGTCACCGTGAGGCATGACCAGAGCAGTCAACCGAACAGCAGCATTGAGGCGAAACCAGATGCCGAGTACGGTGACCGAACGTTCGGGCCCTTCCGAAACACACGTGGTGAAGTGGCAGTGAGCCTTTTCCAACCTGCTGATGCAGTCTGGTGGTTGGCGTGACAGACGAGTGA
>NZ_BAAAPF010000424.1:0-4915 GCF_039531005.1 Streptomyces synnematoformans | reverse complement strand
GCGTGCCGCCGACGGCGGCCACGCCGCCGCCCGCGGGCGTCCCGCGGGTGCCGGCGCGGGTGGCGAGCTGGAAGACCCGGCGCCGGACGCCGTCGGCGATCCGCAGCGACGGGCGCAGCAGCAGCCAGCCGAGGCCCATGACGGCGGCGCCGGCGACGGCGTCGAGGAAGTAGTGGTTGGCGGTGCCCATGACCACGATGGTGGTGACGAGCGGGTACGCGACGCCCAGCAGCCGCACCGGGGTGTGCGGCGCGAGCCGCCACAGCACCACCGCGCACCACAGCGCCCAGCCCACGTGGAGGCTCGGCATCGCCGCGTACTGGTTGGTGAGCCCGCCGAACCCGCGCGGCGCGCTCGCCTCGCCGCCCCACCAGCCGTACGACGAGTACTGCGCCATCGTGTCGACGAACCCGTACGCCGGGTCCAGCAGCCGCGGCGGGCAGGTGGGCATGAGGACGAAGCCGACGAGGGCCACCAGGGTGGAGAGCAGCAGCCAGGTGCGGTAGCGCCGGTAGTCCACGCGGTGGCGCAGCCACACCCACACCAGGACCACGGGCGTGACGAGGTAGTGCAGCGAGGCGTAGATGAAGTCGGCGGGGACGCCGATCGCCGCGTGGGCGGTGAAGAGTCTGTTCAGCGGGTCCTCGAAGTTGATGTGCAGGGTCTTCTCGATGTCGAGCAGCGCCAGGCCGTTGTCGACGGCCGTGGTGACGTCTCCGCGGGCGAGCAGTCTGCCGGCCGAGTACGCCACGTAGACCACGACGAGGAGCATCAGCTCCGTCCACCAACGCTGCCTCACTCGCATGGTCCGGCTCTCCGTCTCCGCTTCCCCGCTGCGGGCCGCCCCACGTGGCCCACGGTCAACCGTACGGTGTACGTCAGCCCACCGCACGGTGTATATCCCGCCCACCGAACGGTGGCGGGAGCCAGAAAGACGCGGAATGATCCGGAAAGGTTGCCCCGCTCCGCCCGATCAGGCGGAAACCGGTCTCATGCGCGCCAGGAAGACGTCCACCTCGGCGGTGCCGGACCAGCGCCGCAGCCGGTCCGCGGTGCCGTCGAGCATGGCCCGTACCCGCGCCGACCGTACCGCGTCGAGCAGCGTGAGCGCGCGGCCGGCCGCCGCGGCCGCCTCGTCGGGGCGGCCGGCGGCGGCGAGGTTGTCGGCCAGCTCCGCGGTGAACAGGGCGGTGTTGCGGACGAAGTGCGGGTCCTGCAGGAGTACGGCGCCGCGGGCGCACTCGACGGCGCGGGGGTGCTCGCCGAGCGCCGCCCAGCACTGCGCCTCCAGGCCGGTCAGCTCGGTCTCGCCGTAGAACGACATCCACTCCGGACCCTCGTCCGCCGCGCCCCGGGCGAACAGCTCCCGGGCGGCGGCCAGCGCCTCGCGGCTCGCCACCCGGTCGCCGAGCAGCGCCCCGCCGGCGGCTTCGCGGGCGGCCAGCAGCGAGCGCAGCCGGTCGGAGCCGAGCCCGGCGGCGGGGCGGCGGCCGGGGCGGGCGGGGCGGGCGGCGGCGTGCGGGCGGCCGGTGTCGCGGGCCAGGAAGGCGGTGTTGGAGAAGACGTGCGCCTCCAGGGCCGGGTCGTCGGCGAGCCGGGCGGTGGCGAGGGCCTCGGCGTAGTGGGAGCGGGCGTCGGCGTAGCGGCCGGAGTCGTGCGCCAGCCAGCCGACGGAGACGGCCAGCTCGCCGGCGGCGCTGTGCAGCCCGGCGCCCGCGCCGGGGCGCAGGGCGGCCTCGGGGAGCAGGGCGCGGGCGGTGTGCAGCGTCCGGCCGGCGCGGGCGTAGAGGTCGTCGGCGCCGTGCCGGTCGTCGTGCAGCCGGATGCGGCGGACCGCCTCCGCCACGGCCGCCTCGGGGAACTCGGCGGTACGGACCGGGGCGGGGCGCACGGGTGTGCACGGGGGTGCGCCTCCGGAACTTCGCGCCCTTCGGCCGCGTACCGCCTCCCGTGGCTCGAAGCCGAGGTCCGCCAGCGTGCGGCCCGGGAACATGTGCAGGAACACGCGCTCGTACGCGTAGTTGGGACACCGGATCTCGCCGGACTCGACGCGGCCCACGTAGCGCGCGTCACAGGAGACCTGCTCGCCGATCTCCCGCGCGGCCCGCCGCACCGCCGCGGCGAACTCGCCGGGGGAGCGGGTGCCGCGCAGCTCGCGGAAGGCGGTGTTGCGGCGCGATCGTTCGGGTGGGGCGGCCACGTCCGCTGTCCTCCCTCAGGGGGCTCGTGTCGCTCGGCAACTGACGGTCTGCAACGGCGCGACCGTACCCACGGTGCGTGCGCCGCCACGGAGACTCTGCCGATATGCGGGTCCCGGAGCCGCCGATCCGCTATAAACCGCCATCCTTTGCGTCGACCGCGCGCCGTGCCGTTGACGCGGCCGGCGCGTTGGACGTGGAGAGGACCGGGGGATCGACGACGGGGACTGGATGAGGAGGGGTTCCTGTGCCGGACACCGGCGGGGAGGCCACTGTCGGTACGAGGGCCGCCGCGGACCCGTGTGACCTGGTCACCGTCCCGGCCAGACACGGCCTCGAAGCGGTCGACATCCTCCGGCTGCGCACGGCCGTCGGGCCCGTGCTGCACGACGGCGGGGTCGACACCCTCGGCTTCCTCGTGCCGCCCGGCACGGCGGAGCGCTGGGACCTGCCGGGCAGCGCGTGCACCCCGACGCTGCACCGCGGGCCGTCCGCACCGCCGGTGGCCGGGACCCACTGGCTGGTGCCGCCGCAGGACGCGGCGCCGGTGACGGACCCGGTGCTGCTGGCGGCGGCGCTGTGCGAGGCGGCCCGTACGATCGAGGCCGCGGAGCGCTGCTGAGAAGCGCACCCGCCCGGCGGCCCCCGCGGGGGCGGGGGATACTGGGCGGGTGGCCAGGCAGAGGTCGCGCGGCGGGCGCAGCCCCGTCGTGGCGGAGGTGGACGGCGGCACCGCGGAACTGCGCCCCGACCCCGACCGCCCGCGCGGCTGGGTGCTGCTCCTCGACGGCGCCCCGCAGTCCCACGTCGACCTCGACGACCCGACGCACCTGGAGTTCGAGTACCAGCGCCGCCTCGGCCACGCCGTCGACCTCGCCGCCCCGCCCGGCCGCCCGGTGCGGGTGCTGCACCTCGGCGGCGGCGCGCTGACCCTGCCGCGCTACGTCGCCGCCACCCGCCCCCGCTCCGTCCAGCAGGCCGTCGAGGTCGACGGCCGGCTCACCGCGCTGGTCCGCGCCGAACTGCCGCTGCCCGAGCGGGCGCGGATCCGGGTACGGACCGGCGACGCCCGCGCGGTGCTCGCCAGGGTGCCGGACGGCTGGGCGGACTTGGTCGTCGGGGACGTCTTCCGCGGCGCGCGCACGCCCGCGCACCTGACGAGCACGGAGTTCCTGGGCGAGGTGCGCAGGGTGCTGGGCCCCGCCGGCCGCTACGCCGCGAACCTCGCCGACGGGCCGCCGCTGGCGTACCTGCGGGCGCAGACGGCCACCGCCGCCGCGGTCTTCCCGGAGCTGTGCGTCACCGCCGCCCCGGCCGTCTGGCGCGGCCGGCGCTTCGGCAACGCCGTGCTCCTCGCCTCCGCCGTCCCGCTGCCGGTCGCCGAGCTGACCCGCCGGGCGGCCACCGACCCGCACCCCGGCCGCGTCGAACACGGCCGCGGGCTGCGGGACTTCACGGCCGGCGCCCGGCCGGTGACGGACGCCACGGCGGCGGACTCCCCGGCGCCCCCGCCGGAGGTCTTCTCCTGAGGAGAACGGCGGGCGCGCGGGTCACGACGGGTACTCGTTCGTCTCCACCCGCGGCGCGCTGTCGTGCCAGGTGCAGATCACCGACGTCCGCCGGTCGCCCGCGACGAAGTCCACCCGGATCCAGCTCGTCTGCTCCCAGATCTGCATCTGCCACCCGGCCTGCGGCGTCGCCGACACCAACTCCGCCGCGCCCCCGGCCATCTCGAACGTCACCCGCCCGCCGGCCACCGGAAACGTCTGCACGTCCACCGCCCCGCTCCCGGCCGGGCGGTCGCCCTGTGCGGTCTCGCCCGCCGCCCGGGACCCGTTCGCGCCGGCCGGGCTCTCCGTACGCTCCGGCTCCTCCGGCTCCTCCGCCCCCTCCGAACCCGCCGCGGCGGACGGCGAATCCGGCGTCCGCGTCGGTGTCGGCGAGGGACGCGGCGGCCGCTCCGTGGCCGTGCCGACCGACGGCGGTTCCGACGACTCCCGCGCCGACGGCGCCCCGCCTGACAGGGGCACCGCGTGCGGCCGGTCGGAGGTGCTGTCCAGCATGAGCCGGACCCCGAGCCACGACACCGTCACGGCCGTCAGTGTCGCCAGGGTCCACGCCAGCGCGTGCACGAACCTTCGACGCATCGGTCACATCCTGCCGCACCCGCCCCCGCCGTGCCGCACGCCCGCCGGAACCGCCCGCCCGCGCGCCCCCGGCGGACGCACGCGCTCCCGCCGGACCGGCACCGGGCCGGCCGCGGGGGCGGCGCGCGGCGCGCCGATGGCGTACGTTGCCGGGCATGGCAAGTGTGCTGGTGGTGGAGGACGACCAGTTCGTGCGCTCCGCGCTGATCAGGCATCTGACGGACGCCGCCCACACCGTGCGCAGCGTGGGCACGGCGCTGGAGGCGCTCCGCGAGGTCGCGCACCACGGCTTCGACGTCGTGATCCTCGACCTCGGGCTGCCCGACCTCGACGGCGCCGAGGCGCTGAAGATGCTTCGCGGCATCACCGACGTGCCGGTGATCGTCGCCACCGCGCGGGACGACGAGTCCGAGACCGTACGCCTGCTCAACGACGGCGCCGACGACTACCTCGTCAAGCCCTTCTCCGTCGAGCACCTGCAGGCCCGCCTCGGCGCCGTGCTGCGCCGCGCCCACGGCAGCGCCGCCGCCGCGCCGCCGCGGGCGCTGCGCGTCGGCGGGCTCGCCGTCG
>NZ_BAAAPF010000423.1:0-4919 GCF_039531005.1 Streptomyces synnematoformans | reverse complement strand
GCGGCACCCGGGTCTGCGTCGGACCCCGCCTCCGCGGGCGGCGGTCAGGCGGCCTCCGCCGCCCGTGCCGCGTCGACGATCAGCGCCTCGAACCCCGTCAGCATCGCCTCCGCGGCCGGTTCGCCGATCAGCCCGGTGTCCACGGTCAGCGACACCGGCATGAAGTGCCTGCTGCTGTACACGTGCCAGGCCACCGACGTCTCCGACTGCCGGCCGAGCGTCTGCCACTCGATCACCGACTGCTCCGGCGGCACGCCGTCCCGCTCGCGCCGGTCCACCGACCGCGCCTCGGTGAGCAGGTCCCGCAGGTCGTTGTACCAGCAGGTCCGGTCCGTCGGCCGGCCGCGCCGCTCGTCCAGCGCGCGCAGGTCGTCCAGCAGCGCGGACTTGTCGTAGTAGGCGTGGTAGTACGTCTTCATCGCCGCCTGCGCCGCGCGCCGGGCCAGCGCCTCGAAGCCGGCGGGCCCGGCGTCCGGGGCGAGCCCGGCGTCGAGCGTGAACAGGCCCTCCAGCGTCACCGTGCTCACCGCCTCCCGCAGCGCCGGCTGGAACCGGTTGCTCACCATCACCTGGAACACGGCGCGGTCGTGCCGCGACTGCCGCGCCACCACCGCCGAGGCGGCGGCGAGCAGGACCGCCGCGGAGCTGATCCGCCAGCGCCCGGCCAGCGTGTGCAGCGCCCCCGGCAGGCTCGGCGAGGCGAGCACCGCCTGCCGGTAGGCCGGCGCGGCGCCCGGCCGGCGGGTGAACAGCCGCTCGGGGGCGTCGCGCAGCGACTCCGTCCAGTGCCGCCGCGCCGCCCGGTCCCGCTTGCGGCCCTTCTCCGACGCCTGGTACGCGGCCTCCGCCAGCGGCTGGTGCCCGCGGCTCGCGGCGCGCAGCGCCGCCGGGTCGGCGCCGCGGAGCAGCTCGGCCAGGGCGTCGCGCAGCACCGTCAGGCCCATCGCGTCGGTGGCGACGTGCGCGAGGACGAGTACGACGCGCACCACCCGCCCGTCGGCGCGCACGAGCGCGGCGCGCACCGGCCACTCGCGGTCGTACGCGAACCGCACGGCGCGCCAGTGGCGTTCGACGGAGTCGGCGAGCGCGGCCGCCGCCCCCGGGTCCGCGGGGTCCTCAGCGTCCTCGGGGTTCCCGGAGTCGAAGACGTACACATCGAACGGGCCGCCGCCGTCCAGCTCCTGCCGCATGGCGCCGCCGTCGCCCACGTGGACGCGGGTGCGCAGCGAGTCGTACACGGTGAGCAGCCCGCGTACCGCCTCGACCGCGCGGGCCGTCGGCAGGGCCGGATCAACGGGCACCACCACCTTGACGTTGGTGCCGTGGTCGTCGGGCTCGGTGTCCAGCATGGCCCGCCGGATGGCCCACTGGCCCCAGGTCACGGGCCCCTCGCCGGCGGGCGCGCCGGCGACGCCGACGGTGACCACGCGGGCGTTGTGGCCCGCCACCTCGCTCAGTTCCGTACGCACAGGTCCCTCCAGTCACAGCTGCGGTGGTCGATGCGGCCGGGCGTGCGGCCGGTGGTGGCGACCGCGGCGGCGTACCCCGGTCCGATCGTGAGGTCGGCGACGGCGTAGTCGACGCCGTCGAGGCGACGGGCCGCCGGGCCGCCGCCGACGTCGCGGCGCAGGAAGTCCAGCAGCCGCCCGCCGGCGGCCTTGGCCCACGCCTCCTTGCGGGACAGCAGCAGGCACAGCCGCCGCACCCGGGCCCGGCCCGCGGGCAGCGCGGCGACCTGCGCCGCCTCGGCGGGTGCGAAGTACCGCCGGGCCAGCGTCAGCGGGTCGCCGTGCGGGTGTTCGGCCTGCAGGTCGACGCCGACCGGCGCGCCGCCGCCGACGGCGACGAGGGCGCGCAGCCCCGAGCGGGACAGGTTCCACTCGCAGCCCCGGCCCGCGCCGGTCAGCGCCGGTTTGCCGGACGGCCCCGGGGCCCAGCCGACCCGCTCGGGCGGCAGCCGCAGGTGGTCGGCGCGCAGCAGCCCGGCGGCGGCGTGCGAGCGGAGCAGCGCCGCGCCGCGTACGGGGTCGGCGAGCCGCGCCGCGCGCGCCCGTACGGCGTCGCCGACCCGGCCGGCGGCGGGGCCCGTGCGTGCTCCCCCGGCGGCGCCGGCCTCCCCGGACAGGTCGACGTCCCACACCCGGACCGCGTGCCCGCCCATCTACGCGCCCTCCGCCGCGCGGCCGAAGCGCTGCCAGGCCGTGGCCAGCAGCAGCCCGCCGATGACGACGTTGCCGGCGGCCAGCGCGACGAAGTACGCCTCGGCGTGGTCCACGGCGCGGGCGATGAGCCCGCCGCCGACGTTGACCGCGCCGAGGTAGACGACGTCGGACGCGATGGTGATGTGCCCGTTGCGCACCTGCTGCAGGCTCATCGTCACCATGTTGAGCAGGCCGAACGCCAGCCAGCTCGGCGCGACGACGGTCAGGTAGTCGTCGGTGAAGGCGGCGGTGCCGGCGTCGTCGCTCATCAGCTCGCCGAGCGGGCCGGCCAGCGCGAAGCCGGCGGCCGCGAGGAGCGCGTAGACCGCCAGCACGTACCGCACGCCCTCGCGCAGGATCGGCCGCAGCAGGTGGCTCTCGCCGGCGCCGAGACTCTGGTTCATGGTGATCGCCACGGCCGAGCCGAGCGCGATCGCGGGCGACAGGGACAGCACCTGGACGGCGTGCGCGCCGCCGTAGCCGGCGACGGCTTCCGGGCCGAAGTCCGACAGCACCCACAGCGAGGTGTAGTTCATGCCGGCGATGAAGAGGTACGACACGGCCACCGGCACCCCGACGGTGACCAGGATGCCCACGGTCTGCCGCAGCGGCTCCGCCGGACCGCCGAGGCGCAGCAGCCCCGTGCGCGCGAGCAGGACCAGCCCCGCGGTCAGGCCGACCACCGAGGCGCCGGCGATGGACGCGGGCACCGCGAAGACGCCCATGCCGCCGTAGAAGCCGAGCACCCACACACCCAGCACCTGCATGAGGGCCACGGCGACGGTGATGACCGACGCCGCCCGCGCGCTGCCCCAGCCGCGCAGCGTCCCCGCGACCACGGAGGTGAGCACGGCCAGCAGGAACGAGGCGGCCACCAGCCGGGCGAAGAGCACGAAGTCGTCGTGCGAGGCGGCGTCCACGTCGAGCGTCTCCGCCATCTGCGGCGCGGCCACCGCGATGACCGCCGCGGCGACGGCGAAGCAGCCCAGGGCGATGGCCCCGATACGGACCAGCGGCGGCTGCGAGGCGTCGCCGGCGTCCGCGCCGCGGCGGCGGGCGGAGACGACCTGGCTGCTGATCTCGATGCCCTCCTCCAGCGCCAGGAAGAAGAAGGCGACGGGGATGAACAGGGCCCGGATGTACAGCGCGTCGCCGCCCATGTTGCCCAGGAGCGCCGAGATGGCGAACTGCGCGCCGAGGCCGGTGACGACGCCGAGGCAGATGGGGACGGCCAGCCCGCGCAGCCGGCCGCGCAGGTCGGCGGGGGCGGCGGGGGCGGCGGGGGCGGCGTCCGGGGGCGGGTCGCCGTGCTCCTTGACGTCAGTCATCGAGGATCCTGCCTTTCCGGTGGCCCAGGGCGAGGTTGAGCCGCTGCACGGCGCCGGTGCCCTCCATGAACTCGAAGGCCCGGGCGTCCCGGTGGAACTTGTCCAGCAGCGGGTGCTCCAGCCGGGCGCCGGGCCCGAAGAGCCGGAGCGCGTACTCGGAGGTCTCCAGGGCCAGTTCTGCGGCCCGGTACTTGGCGGCCGAGGCGACCGTGCCGTCCCCGGGGTCGCGGTCGGCCTGCCCGGCGGCGGCCAGCACCAGCCGCCGGGTGCCGGCCAGCCGGCGCCGCAGCCCCTCCATCACCTGCGACTCGGCGGCGCGCAGGGCGTGGCGGTGGGTGGCGGCGTAGTCCCAGGCGGCCTGGGCGACGCCGAGGGCCATGGCGGCGACGACGGGCCGGGCGCGGTTGAAGGTGCGCATCGCGCCGACGATGCCGCGGCGGGTCGCGGACAGGTGCATGCCGAGGATGTCGGAGGCGGCCACGGGCACGTCGGCGAGGCGGACCTCGCTGAGCCCGATGGCGCGCATGCCGGTGGTCGGCAGCGCGGTGGCGGTGAAGCCGGGCCGGTCGGGCTCGACGAGCACGGCGACGACGCCGACGGGGCCGGGCTTGATGCGGGCGAAGACCACGCCGAGGTCGGCGCGGACGGCGTTGCCGATGTACTTCTTGACGCCGCTGAGCCGGTACGAGCCGGGGTCGCCAGCCCCGGCCGGGGTCAGCGCGGTGGTCAGCGCGGTGGCGTCGGAGCCGGCGTGCGGCTCGGTGAGCGCGAAGAACGTCCAGGTGGGGCGGGCGGCGAGGGTGGTGTAGTAGCGCTCCTTCTGGTCGTCGTCGCCCAGTTCCTCGGTGAGCACGCCGGAGAGCGAGGGCCCGGGGGCGGCGACCATCAGCGCGGCGTCGCCCCAGGCGAGGCGCTCGTAGACGACCACGCGCTCGACGCAGCTGTGCAGGTGGCAGGGGCGGCCGTCGACGATCAGCGGGTCGGGATTGTACGCGGGCGGCAGGCCGAGGAGGACGGGGAAGTAGGCGTCGTGGACGACGGGGTTGAGGGTCCTGGGGTCGGCGCCGGGCCGGTCCATGGCCAGGGCGGTGGCGCGGAACGCCAGGGCGTACTCCTCGACCGCGGCGCGGAGGCGCGCGGGGTCGGGGGGTGTGCGTGTCGGAGCGGACGGGGTGCGGGCCGGGGCGGTAGTCATGGGCTCACCTCGGTGGCGTGGCGGCCGGTCGCCGGGTCGGCGGCGACGGGGTGGACGTCGGCCAGCAGGTCGACGGCGCGGGCGAGCCGGCCGGGGCCGTCGTCGAGATAGCCGGAGGCGCCGAGCAGCCGCAGCGCGGTGCGCTGCGCGCGGACGAGCACGTCGGCCGCGCGCGCGGCGGAGCCGGGCGCGGCG
>NZ_BAAAPF010000422.1:0-4924 GCF_039531005.1 Streptomyces synnematoformans | reverse complement strand
CGTGCCGCCCGCGGCCGGGGGGCAGGGCGGGCCACCGCACTTCGGCGGTCCCGGGGCGCCGGGGCCCGGTCCGTACGCCACCGCCGGGCCCTACGGACACCCGCAGGGCGCCCCGCAGGGGGCCCCGCGCTACGACCCCTGGGCTCCCGCGCACGCCGCGCACGGCGCCGGTGCGCGGGAGCGGCGCAAGGGGCGGTGGGCCACCCTCGTGGGGGCGCTCGTCATCGCGCTCGTCGCGGGCGGCATCGGCGGCGCCATCGGCAGCTACATCGAGCGCAACGGCACCCCCGGGCACGTCGAGCTGGACCAGTCCGCCGCCGACGACGGCGGCGGCAAGCGCCCGCCCGGCAGCGTCGCCGGGATCGCCCGGTCCGCGCTGCCGGGGGTCGTCACGCTGCGCGTCAGCGGCGCCGCCGAGCAGAGCACCGGCACCGGCTTCGTCCTCGACAAGCGCGGGCACATCCTCACCAACAACCACGTCGTGCAGCCCGCCGAGGACGGCGGGGAGATAACGGTGACGTTCAGCGGCGGCGAGTCCAAGACCGCCGAGGTCGTCGGCGGCGACGCCGGTTACGACCTCGCCGTCGTCCGCGTGAAGGGCGTTTCCGGGCTGAAGCCGCTGCGGCTCGGCAACTCCCGCTCCGTCGCCGTCGGGGACCCGGTCGTCGCCATCGGCGCCCCGTACGACCTGCCGAACACCGTCACCTCCGGGATCATCAGCGCCAAGGAGCGCCCCATCACCGCCGGCGGCGGGGAAGGCGACGGCAGCGACGTCTCGTACGTGAACGCGCTGCAGACCGACGCCCCGATCAACCCCGGCAACTCCGGCGGTCCGCTCCTCGACGCCAAGGGCCGCGTGATCGGCATCAACAGCGCCATCCGCGGCGCCGACAACGGCAGCGGCGACCCGCAGACCGAGCAGGGCGGCAGCATCGGCCTCGGCTTCGCCATCCCGGTCAACAAGGGCGCGGAGGTCGCCGAGCAGCTGATCAACACCGGCAAGGCGACGCACCCCGTCATCGGCGTGACGCTGAACATGCAGTACACCGGCGACGGCGCCCAGGTCGGTACCACCGCGGCGGAGGGCGGCACCGAGCCGGTCACCCCGGGCGGCCCCGCCGACACCGCGGGCATCGAGCCGGGGGACGTCATCACCGGGGTCGACGGCGAAGCGGTGCACAACGGCGAGGAGTTGATCGTCAAGATCCGCAGCCGCAGCCCCGGCGACGACCTCAGTCTGACCGTCGAGCGCGACGGCGAGGAGCTGACCGTCGATCTCACCCTCGGCGAAGGCGAGCCCGCCGACTGACCCCGCGCCCCCGGCAGCCGTCAAACGCCGCCAAACGGCGCCAAACACCGCATCGGCCGCGGGGGGACCAGTCCACCGCGGCCGATGCGGTACTCCCGGTGGGGCGGGGTCGCCGGGTACGGTGAGAGTCGCCCGGACCTGCCGGCAGCGGGCCGACGACAGGACAGCAAGGAGTGCCAGGTGTTCTTCGACATAGGACCCCTCGAGCTGATCGCTCTCATCATCCTGGCCACGATCGTCTTCGGCCCCGACAAGCTGCCCAAGGTCATCCAGGACACGATGCGGTTCATCCGCAAGGTCCGGGAGTTCTCCGACAGCGCCAAGGAGGACATCCGCCAGGAGCTGGGCCCGGAGTTCAAGGACTTCGAGTTCGAGGACCTGAACCCGAAGAACTTCGCGAAGAAGCACCTCCTCGACAGCGACGACCTGGGTCTGAAGGAGATCCGTAACGGCTTCGACCTCAAGAAGGAGGTCGCCGAGATCGGTGAGGCGGCCCGCACCGTGGGGGACATCGACGACGACGGTGCGGCGGGCGGCAAGCGCATGAGCCTGACGAAGGACAGCGGCAGCGGCGGCGGCAGCGGCAGCGGCGGCAGCAGCGACGGCAAGGGTGACGCCGCAGGTGAGGCCAAGGGCGCGGCCACGGCCGAGCGCCCCCCGTACGACTCGGATGCCACCTGATCGGCTCACATATCAGACCAGCTGCCTGTCCTAGCGTATGCAGGTAGATATCCTCCGGTGTGTCTGGGTGAGCGCCCGGCATGCGGTGTGCCAGGCGGGGCGTGCGCCCCGGCGGGGGGCGACCGCCGACTGACAGGTCCAGGCCACGAGGAGGCACCACGCTGATGGAGATGACGAGCGAGGCGGAGGCCGGGGGGACGACTCGGGAGTCCGAGCCACGTCTGGTGGACAGCTTTCTGCTGGCGTCCTTCCCCTGGTACGGGCTGGACGACGCGTTCGCCGGCCCGCGGTGGCTGCAGTCGACGGGGGGCGGCGACGGCGGCGTGGAGCACGGCACGGTGGGCCACGGGGACATGCCCTCGTACCTGGCCGAGGCCGGCCCGCGTGACCACCGTTTCGCGGTGGTCGTGACCGTCGCGAGCCGCCCGGTGCGGCGCAGCGCGGACGGCACCGGGGTGCTGGAGGCGACGTCCGTGTCGTCCGCGGCCTGGCTGGCGGGCTCGGGGCTGCTGTCGTGCACCTGGCCGCCGCAGATGGAGCGCCAGATGCGCGAGGAGTGGCTGGACCAGCAGACGTCGGTGGCCTGGGAGCTGGCCGACGACCTGGAGGGGCCCGGCTGGTCCGCGCTGTCGCTGCCGGTCGACGGCGAGGCGGCGCAGTTCCACTACCGGGAGTCGGAGTACGGCTGGGTGCTGGCGGGGACGACGCCGAACCAGGTGCACCTGGGCGCGTACGGCCGCGGGATGAGCGCGTACGGGCTCGCGTTCTCGGTGATCAAGGACATCACGGCGTACGAGGACCGCCGGGGGTAGCCGGCGGCGGTGCGGGGCGCGGATCGCGTACGGGCCGCGCCCCGGCGGCCGCGGTCAGAACTTGTTGCGCGGGGTGACGCCCAGCGCCATCCCCGCCAGCCCCCGCGGCCGCCCGCCGAGCTGTGCCGCGATGTCGCGCAGCGCCGAGCCCGCCGGGGAGTCCGGGTCGGTCAGGACGACCGGCTTGCCCTCGTCGCTGCCGGCCCGCAGCGTCACGTCGATCGGGATGCCGCCGAGCACGGGCACCTCCGCCCCGGTCGTGCGCGTCAGCCCCTCGGCGACCTTCTTGCCGCCGCCGGTGCCGAAGACGTCGACCATCTCGCCGCAGTGCGGGCAGGGCAGGCCCGACATGTTCTCCACGACGCCGACGATCTTCTGGTGCGTCTGCACGGCGATCGCGCCGGCCCGCTCCGCGACCTCGGCCGCGGCCTGCTGCGGCGTGGTGACGACGAGGATCTCGGCGTTCGGCATGAGCTGCGCGACGGAGATCGCGATGTCGCCGGTGCCCGGGGGCAGGTCCAGGAGCAGCACGTCGAGGTCGCCCCAGAAGACGTCGGCGAGGAACTGCTGCAGCGCGCGGTGCAGCATGGGGCCGCGCCAGACGACCGGCGCGTTGCCCGGCGTGAACATCCCGATGGAGATGACCTTCACGTCGTGCGCCGTCGGGGGCATGATCATGTCCTCGACCTGGGTGGGCACGGCGTCCGTGCCGAGCATGCGGGGTACGGAGTGGCCGTAGATGTCGGCGTCGACGACGCCGACCTTCAGCCCGTCGGCCGCCATCGCCGCCGCCAGGTTGACCGTCACGGACGACTTGCCGACGCCGCCCTTGCCGGACGCCACCGCGTACACCCGGGTCAGGGAGCCGGGCTGGGCGAAGGTGATCTCACGTTCCGCCTTGCCGTCGCGCAGGGACGCGGCGAGCGCCTTGCGTTGCTCGTCGCTCATCACGTCCAGCTCGACGGTGACGGACGTCACATCCGCGACCGCCTCGACCGCGTCGGTGACCCGCGAAGTGATCGTGTCCCGCATCGGACAGCCGGCGACGGTGAGGAAGACCCCGACGGCCACGGCGCCGTCTGTCCCGATCTCGACCGACTTGACCATGCCGAGGTCGGTGATCGGCCGGTGGATCTCCGGGTCGTTCACCGTCGCGAGCGCGGCGCGCACCGACTCTTCTGTGACAGCCATGGCACCAGCGTACGGCCGAGTGCCGCGGGCGGGGAAAGCCAGGTGCCCGGGCGCCCGGTACGCTGCCGCACGTGATGAGGAGATCGGCCTTCCGGATGGTGCTGTTCGCTGTCTCCGCCGCCCTTCTCGCGGGCTGTGCCGAGGAGGGTCCCGAGGCGGGCGAGAACGGCGTCGGGGAGCTGTCCCCCGAGCGCATCAGGGCCAAGGCGGAGCGGGCGGCGGCGCGCGCCGCGTCGGTGCGGCTCGCGGGCACCCTCGTGAGCAACGGCGAACCGGTCAAGCTCGACATGCGGCTGTCGTCGGCCGGCGGGGTCGGCGAAGTCTCCACCGGGGGCATGACGTTCTCGCTGCTGCGCGCCGAGGAGGACCTGTACCTGAAGGCCGGCGACGAGTTCTGGCTGCACCAGGACGAAGGCGAGGGCGACGGGAAGGGCGAAGGCGGCGGCGAGCCCTCGGAGGCGGACATCGCGGCGGCGCAGAAGCTCGACGGCAAGTACGTGAAGGTGCCGCCCAAGGACACCGCGTACAAGCAGCTCAGCGGCTTTACCGAGATGAAGGTGCTGCTCGACGGGCTGCTGAAGCTCGACGGCGAGCTGGCGGCGGAGGAGAACGGCGAGGTCGACGGCTTCACCACGATCCGGGTGACGGCCGACGACGGCGCCGGCGGGGCGCTGGAGGTGGCCCTGGAGGGGCGCCCGTACCCGCTGCTGCTGGAGCGCGCGGGGGACGCGGGCGAGCTGCGACTGCTGGACTGGGACGAGGAGTTCGAGGTCAACGCCCCGCGCAAGGAGGACGTCGTGGACTACGGGAAGCAGATCTCGGCGAGCTGACCCGCGGCCCGCAGCCCGCAGGCCCCGCCTCCCGCCGTCCGGCTCCCGGCCCCGGGCGTGCCGCTCAGCCGCGCCGGCGCCGCCCGAACAGCAGCCGCGGC
>NZ_BAAAPF010000421.1:0-4925 GCF_039531005.1 Streptomyces synnematoformans | reverse complement strand
GCCGGGTCCGGGGCCCGCTCCGCCGCGGGGCCGGCGGCGACCCCCCGCTCCGCCTTCTCGCGGCGACTCGCCAGCCACTCGGCCGCCCACTCCGGCACCGCGCCCCCGTCCCCTTCACCGCCCGGGGCTTCGGCCGCCGGCGGCGTCTCGGGCACCTCGCCGCCGGCCCAGCGCAGCAGCAGCCCCAGCGCGTGCTTGCACGGGAACTTCCGGCTCGGGCAACTGCACTTGTACGCCGGGCCCTGCAGATCCACCACCGTCTGGTACGGCCTGGTGCCGCTGCCGCGGCACAGCCCCCACACCGCCCCGCCCGCGGCCCCCGACTCCGCCCACGGCCCGGCCGCGGCGAGCTTGCTCCCGGCCGTACGCGACGAGGCGTCAGGAGCCAGCCCCAGCACCTGGTCCGCACTCCACCGCTCGCTCTGCCCCTCCATGCCCACGACGCTACGACCCTCCACTGACAACGGCTTTGACCTGCGTTATCCACAGGGGCGGGGGCGGTGTCAGTGCCGTGCGGCAAGGTGGTCTCCGCAGTCACCGCGGCGGCAGCGGCGGCGGCTGCGACCGAGTCGGCGAGGAGGGGACGATGACGACCACGACAGGGGCGGACGCGGCCGGCGGGGGCACCGCGGAGGCGGGCGCCGAAGGGCCCGCGGACGCGGCGCTCCGCCCGCACGCCGAGGACGCCTTCGCGCACGAACTGGCGGCCCTCGCCGCCGCGGACGACCGGCCCCGGCCGCCGCGCTGGCGGCTGTCGCCGTGGGCGGTGTCCACGTATCTGCTGGGCGGCACGCTCCCGGACGGCACGGAGATCACACCCAAGTACGTCGGCCCGCGCCGGATCGTGGAGGTCGCGGTCGCCACGCTGGCGACGGACCGGGCGCTGCTGCTCCTCGGCGTGCCGGGCACCGCGAAGACCTGGGTGTCGGAGCATCTCGCCGCCGCCGTCAGCGGCGATTCCACGCTGCTGGTGCAGGGGACGGCGGGGACGCCGGAGGAGGCCGTCAGGTACGGGTGGAACTACGCGCAGCTGCTGGCGGCCGGCCCCAGCCGGGAGGCCCTGGTGCCCAGCCCGGTGATGCGGGCGATGGCGGAGGGTATGACGGCCCGGGTGGAGGAGCTGACCCGGATCCCCGCCGACGTGCAGGATTCGCTGATCACGATCCTGTCGGAGAAGACGCTGCCGATCGCGGAGCTGGGCGAAGAGGTCCAGGCGGTCCGCGGGTTCAACGTCATCGCGACCGCCAACGACCGCGACCGCGGGGTCAACGAGCTGTCCAGCGCGCTGCGCCGCCGCTTCAACACGGTGGTGCTGCCGCTGCCGGCCTCCCCCGAGGACGAGGTCGGCATCGTCACGCAGCGCGTGGCGCAGATCGGCGCGTCGCTGCAACTCCCGCCGGTCCCGGAGGCGGTGGACGAGATCCGCCGGGTCGTCACGGTCTTCCGCGAGCTGCGCGACGGGGAGACGGCCGACGGGCGGACGAAGGTGAAGTCCCCGTCCGGGACGCTGTCGACGGCGGAGGCGATATCCGTCGTCACCGGCGGGCTGGCGCTGGCGGCGCACTTCGGCGACGGAGTGCTGCGGGCGAGCGACGTGGCGGCGGGCATCCAGAGCGCGGTCGTCCGCGATCCGGCGGCCGACAGCGTGGTGTGGCAGGAGTATCTGGAGACGGTCGTGCGCGAGCGCGAGGGGTGGAAGGACCTCTACCGCGCCTGCCGCGAGGTCACGGCGTGACCTCGCGCGGCGCGGCGGGGGAGCGTCCGGCGGGAGGGGAGGCCGGAGGGGCCGTGGCGTTGCGGAACATAAAAGAAAGGGGAAAAGGAAGGGACGGAGGAGAAGGAAGGGGAGCAGGCCGGCGCGAAGGAGCGGGGGAGAAGGGCGGCGGCGCGGGAACGCGGACAGCGGACGGGCTGTACGCGGGCGGGGAGTTCGCCGGCGCGGAGCACGTGGCCCGGGGAGCCGGGAGCGTCGGGGCCGGGGTCGTGGGGGCCGAAGGCATGAGCAGGGGGGAGCGGGCTGTGGGCGGTGCGGAGGAGGTGCGCCGGCGGAACGGTGCGGCGGGCGCGGCGACCGTCGAGCCGTTACTGCTCGGCGTGCGGCACCACGGCCCGGGCTCGGCGCGCGGGGTGGCCGCGGCGCTGGACGCGTACCGGCCGCGGGCCGTGCTCATCGAGGGCCCGCCGGAGGCGGACGCGATCGTCGGGCTCGCGGGCGACGCGGACATGCGGCCGCCCGTCGCGCTGCTGGCCCACGCCGTGGACGAGCCCGCGCGGGCCGGGTTCTGGCCGCTGGCGCACTTCTCGCCGGAGTGGGTCGCGATCCGCTGGGCGCTGCGCCACGGCGTCCCGGTCCGCTTCATCGACCTCCCCGCCGCCCACACCCTCGCGATGGCCGACGCCGGACAACCGGCCCCCGGCGCCCCGGGCGCCCCGGGCGCGGCCGGCGAACCGGACGGGGACGACGGCGGAGAGGCCGGAGAAGGGGAGCGGGTGCGGGGACCGGAGGCGGTGCGCCTCGACCCGCTCGCGGTCCTCGCGCGGGCCGCCGGTTACGACGACCCCGAGAGGTGGTGGGAGGACGCGATAGAGCACCGCATGCCGCACCGCGCCGCGCCACCCGCCCCGGGGGCAGGGGCCACCGCCGCCCCCCGCGGTCCGGGCGTCTCCGCCGCGGGCGGTGACGTGACCGCGCCGTTCGTAGCGCTGGGCGAGGCGATGGGCGCGCTGCGCGAGCGGCACGGCGACGGGGGGCACGACCGGGACCTGGTGCGCGAGGCGCACATGCGGCTGCGGTTGCGGGAGGCGCGACGCGAGTTCGACGGGCAGGTCGCCGTGGTCTGCGGCGCCTGGCACGTGCCCGCGCTACAGGCCCGTACCACCGTCACCGCCGACCGCCGCCTGCTCAAGGGCCTGCCCCGGGTCAGAACCGAGGTGGCCTGGGTGCCGTGGACCCACCGGCGGCTGGCGCGGCACAGCGGCTACGGCGCCGGGATCGACTCCCCGGGCTGGTACGCGCACCTCTTCGAGGCCCCGGACCGGCCCATCGAGCGCTGGTTGATCAAGGTCGCCGACCTGCTGCGCGGCGAGGGTCGCACCGTCTCGCCGGCGCACGTCATCGAGGCCGTGCGGCTCGCCACCGCGCTGGCGGCGATGCGGGGCCGCCCGCTCGCCGGGCTCGCCGAGACCCTCGACGCCGTACGGGCCGTGATGTGCGACGGCTCCGAGGTCCCGCTGGCGCTCGTCGCCGACCGGCTCGTCGTGGGTGACGCGCTCGGCGAGGTGCCGGAGTCGGCGCCCGCCGTGCCGCTGCAGCGCGATCTGGCCCGGATACAGAAGACGCTGCGGCTCAAGCCGACCGCCGAGGAGCGCGAGCTGCAGCTCGACCTGCGCAAGGACACCGACGCGGGCCGCAGCCGCCTGCTGCACCGGCTGCGGCTGCTCGGCGTCGACTGGGGCGTGCCCGCGGCCTCGCGGGCGAGCACCGGCACGTTCCGCGAGACGTGGCGCCTGCGCTGGGAGCCGGACCTGGCCGTACGGGTGGTGGAGGCGGCGCTCTGGGGCACCACGGTGCTCGCCGCGGCCACCGCGAAGGCCGAGTACGAGGCGGCGCAGGCGGGTTCGCTCGCGGAGGTGACGGCGCTGGCCGAGCGGTGCCTGCTCGCCGAGCTGTCCGACGCCCTGCCGGTCGCCATGCAGGCCCTCGCCGACCGCGCCGCGCTCGACACGGACGTCGGGCACCTGGCGCAGGCGCTCCCGGCGCTGGCCCGGTCCGTCCGCTACGGCGACGTCCGCGGCACGCAGACGGCGGCGCTGGCGGAGGTTGCCACGGGCCTGGCCGACCGGATCTTCGTCGGCCTCCCCGGCGCCTGCGCGGGTCTCGACGCGGACGGCGCGCAGGAGATGCGCACCCACGTCGACGCGGTGCACGGCGCGGTGGCCCTGCTGGACGCGACCCCACCGCAGGTGGGCCCACCGGACGCCGGGGGCGAGGGCGGCGAGGCCGGTGGCGGTGTGTCTGGCGGGGGCGTGGGGCTCGATGACGTCGAGGCGCAGGCCGGGCGGGGCGCCGCCGCGGGGCTGGGGGACGCCGACCCCGGTGACGGTGGGCGTGGCGACGCCGGCCGGTCGGGGGGCGGTGCCGTTTCCGGTGGCGGTGACGGTGTGCCTGGCGGGGGCGTGGGGCTCGATGATGTCGAGGCGCAGGCCGGGCGGGGCACTGCCGGAGGGCTGGGGGACGTCGACTCCGGTGACGGTGGGCGTGGCGACGCCGGCCGGTCCGTGGAGGACGGTGCCGTTTTCGGGGGTGGTGATGCCGCCGGGGACGCGGCCTCGTTGCGGGGGCGGTGGGCCGCCGCGCTGCGGGTGCTGGGCAGCCGGGACGCCGTGCCCGGGCTCATCCGCGGCCGGGCCGTGCGGCTGCTCCTCGACGGCGGCCGGATGCCGGCCCGCGAGGCGGAGCGGGTCATGGGCCTTGCCCTGTCCCACGCGGTGCCGCCCGCGGACGCCGCCGCGTGGGTCGAGGGCTTCCTCGGCGGCGACGGCGGCATGCTCCTCGTCCACGACGAGCGGCTGCTCGCGCTCGTCGACGGCTGGCTGACCGGACTGCCGGGCGACGCCTTCACGGACGTGCTGCCGCTGCTGCGGCGGACGTTCGCTGAGTACGAGCCGGGCGCCCGGCGAGCCATCGGCGAGCTGGTACGCCGCGGGGCCGCCGCCGCCGGCCCGGCCGAGCCGGAGGGGCTGCCCGGCTTCGCCGACGAGGTCGACGCCGGCCTGGCCGCGGCCGTCCTGCCGACGGTCCGCGCGCTGCTCGGCGCGGCGGAGGCACGGCCGTGACCAGGCGGACCGACCCCCGCGCCCCCGCCGGCCGGGCACCCCCGGGCAGCCCGCCGCCCCCCCCCCCCCCCCCCCCCCCGGGGCCCCCC
>NZ_BAAAPF010000420.1:0-4941 GCF_039531005.1 Streptomyces synnematoformans | reverse complement strand
GGCGGCACGGGCCACGCCGGCGGGACCGCCCGCGGGGGCCGCGCCGCGATTGGCCGCGCCGGCGGCCACGGCCTCGTCCATCGGCCTGCGCGGGGACGGCAGTCCCGGGGACGCGGCGCCGAAAACGCTCGTCTCCCCTTCCGCCAGCGGCTGCTCGCCCTCCGCCAGGGTCTCCTCCTCGACGGCCACGAGGACCGACGCCGGGAGGGTGACCTCGGCGATGGTGCCGGGGCCCGCGGAGGAGCGCAGCTCGACGACGATGCCGTGGCGGGCGGCGAGCCGGGCCACCACGTGCAGGCCCATGGACCGCACGGCGCCGACGCTGGTCTGCGGGTTGACGAGGCGGCCGTTCAGCTCTTCCCGGCGCTCCGGGGTCATGCCGACGCCCTCGTCGACGATCTGCACCACCGCGCGGTCCCACAGCCGCCAGACCGCCACGCCCACCTGTTTGTCCGGGGGCGAGAAGCGGGTGGCGTTGTCGAGGAGTTCGGCGAGGATGTGCGCGAGGTCGTGCACCGCCCGGGCGGCGATGCCGATGCCCTGCTCCACGATCCCCATGGCGACGCGCTCGAAGCGCTCGATCTGCTGGGCGGCGGCGACGACCACGGTGGCGCAGGGCGCGTCGGACTCGCGTACCCGCCCGTGTCCGTAACCCCCCATGACAAGCAGGTTGTTGGTGTTGCGCTCCATGCGGATGGCGAGGTGGTCGAGCGCGAAGAGGATCTGCATCCGCTCCGGGTCGGCCTCGTCGCGCTGCACCGCGTCCAGCTCGGAGACCATGACGGAGGTCAGCTGCGCACCGCGGCGGGCGACGCCGACCAGGGTCTCCGCGAACTGCTCGTGCGCGTGCGCCTGCTGGGCCGCGAGCCGTACCGCCTCGTGGTGGACGGAGTTGAACGCGTCGCCGACCTCGCCGATCTCGTCCTCGCCGGTGGTCTCCACCGGACTGCCTGAGCTGTCGGCGACCTGCCGTGGCGTGGCGCCGCCGAGCGCCCCGGGCTGGGAGAGTTCCGTGACGATCTGCGGCAGCCGTTCCGTGGCCACCGTGTGCGCCGCGTTGCGCAGGTCGCGCAGCCGGCGGATCATCACGCGGCCGATCCGGAACGCGAAGAGCAGCGCGCCGACCAGCGTCACCAGCACCACGAGGATCTCCATGACGGCCCACCAGATGAGCCGGGAGCGCTCCTCGGTGACGTCCTCGTGCACCGACTGGTCGACGCGGCGCTCCACCGAGCGCAGGATCGACAGCCGCTCGGCCGTCGCCTCCTGCCACGCGGCGGCGGAGATGTCGAGTCCCTCGCCGGCCGGGGTGCGGCCGACCTGGTCCTCCATCCGCTGCGCGGGCAGCGTGCGCGGCCCGGAGAGCGCGCGTTCCAGCCAGGCGCGCCACTCCGGCGGGCCGAGGGTGAGGAAGGTGCCGATGCGCTCGGTGAAGCCGATCAGGGTGGCGTCGTAGGTGCGCTGGGAGGCCGGGGTGAAGCCCCCGCCGGCCAGCGCACGGAGCACCACGGCCTGTTGCTGCGCCGAGTGCTCCGCCGCGCGCGAGAACGAGGCGGAGGCCCGGATGCGGTCGGCGATGTCCGCGTCGACGCCGTCGGCCTGGGCGATGCCGTCCCGGTAGTCGATGAGGTCGGCGATCGTGATCCGGTAGCCGAAGGCGAGCGCGGACAGCGTGCCGTTGCCGGAGCGCGTCTGGGCGCGGAGCGACGGCAGTTCGGCGAGCGATCTGTCGATGCGCTGCAACGCCAGGTCGGCGTTGTGGGGCACGGAGCTGAGCTTCTTGCGCTTCTCGGTGTAGTCCGAGATACCTGCGTCCGTGGCATCGGTCGCCTTGCGGTACGCGGTGGCATCGCCCTGGGACGCGACCAGCGCGGTTGCGGTGACGCGTTCGTGCTGCAGCCGGGAGGTCAGCTCCGCGGCGGCATCGGCGGCGTCGACCATCTGCGCCAGCCTGTTGGCCTGGAACGCCTGGGTGGTCGCCGGCGCCAGCGCGCGCACGGAAAAGGCGATGGCCACCGCAAGGGGCACGGCGACCAGGAGGATGAGTCGACGGTTGATCTTCACTGCGTAACCCCTACGTCGGGGCCATGACACCGTAAAGCTGACACGGGATTACCTTGCGATGGGGAGGGTGTGACGTGTGGGGGTGCTGCATCCATCGCTCCTGCTGAGGGTGGGCCGAGCGATGGGTCTGATGCTAAGTCGGAAGTCTAAGTTACGGGCGAGTACAACATCAAAATATGCAAGAGGGAGACGCAATCCTTACCCCTGACCAATCCGATTCGATCAGGTTCCGTCTGAAATTTCACGGATCTGCGGGGTCACGGATCAGCCCGGCCAAGTCGCCCCGGCTCAGCCGCGCTTGAGCGCATGGCCGCCGAAGCCGCTGCTGCGGTCCGGGCCCTGGTTCTGCTCCTGCCACCACAGGTCGAACTCCGGCTGCCCCATCTTCTGCCAGTCCGGGGTCTGTTCGACCTGGGCCCGGCCCAGCCGGCGGCCGAGGGCGACCATGGCGGCGCCGACGGCGGTGCGTTCGGCGTCGTACGCCCCGGCGATCTCCGGCCAGCTGCCGTTCGCGCGGCAGGCGGCCTCCAGCGCGGTGGCGTCCTGCAGCGCCTTGACGCTGCCGCCGCCGGTGTGCGGCCGTACGACGGTGGCGGCGTCGCCGGCGAGCAGCAGCCGGCCGACGGCGAGCCGCGGCACCTGGAGGTCGTAGATCGGCTGGATGAAGGAGTCCTCGGGCGCGGTGCGCAGCACGCAGCGGCCCCAGTACGGCGGGAAGTGCTCCGCGACCAGGTCGCGCAGGTACGCGGTGAGCTTCGCGGCGACCCGGCCCGGGGGCAGCGAGGTGGGGGTGCGCAGGTCGAGCAGCAGCTCGGGGTCGTCCGGCGGGACGGCGTAGAGCACCCAGTTCATGCGGTAGCCGCCGCCCGCGGCGGGGATGAGGTACATCATGCAGTGCCCGCCGGGGAAGACGATCACGCGCGCCTCGGCACGGTCCGTCTCGGGGTCGCCCGGCATCGGCGCGGAGGTGCCGCGCCAGCCGAGGTAACCGGCGTAGTCGGGGGCGAGCCCGGGGAACATCGCCTCGCGGACCACCGAGCGGTACCCGTCCGCGCCGATCACCGCGGCGAAGCGCTCCCGGCGGCCGTCGGCGAGCCGGAGGGCGACGCCGTCGGCGTCCTGCTCGACCGCGGTGACGGCGGCGCCCGTGTGGTACGTGACCGACTCCGGCACCCGGCTGCGCAGCTCGTGCCAGAGCGAGCCCCAGTTGTACGAGCGGAACGGGAAGTGCTGGTCGGCGAAGGCGCGGCCCAGCTCGGCGGCTCCGTCGCGGATCGTCCACACCCGGCGGCTGAGACCGGACCACGGCATCGACGAGTCCACGTACCCCGCGGCCTCCAGCTCGGCGAACCGCGCGTCGTGCAGGCCGATGCCCACACCGCGGTCGCGCAGCTCGCCGCCGGCCCGCTCGAAGACGGTGACCCGCCCGGCCCCCGCCCGCGCCACCGCCTGCGCCGTGGCGCACCCCGCGATGCTCCCGCCCACCACGGCGACGGAGTCCTCGTTCACCACGGTCTCCCCTCTCCTTGTCCGGGCCGGCCACGGCCCTCCGGCCGGCCGGCACGCCCGCACCTGAGGAGCAACAACCTTCCCCAACGCGATCACCGCGTCAAGGGAGGGGCCGGCCGCCAACCGCCCCCGGACGTACGCCAGTCGGGCCGCCGGCCGGCCCGGGCACCCGGGGACCCCCGGCCACCCGGCAAAGACTTAGGCTAGCCTTACCTACCTAGTCGGGACGGGTAGGTAAGGGGTGACGGGTGGCAGCGCAGGGACCCTCGGGACGGGACGTCCTGAGAAGGGCGATCGCGGGACAGCGGCGCGGCGTCGCGATCGGCGCGACGCTGGCGGTCGGACACCAGCTGGGCGAGGCGCTGGTCCCGGTGCTCATCGGCATGGTCATCGACGACGCCGTCGCCGGGGACGACGCGGGCGCGCTGGTGCGCTGGCTCCTCGTGCTCGTCGCGGTGTACGTCGTGCTCGCGCTCAGCTTCCGCCTCGGGGTCAAGGCGTCCGAGCGCGCCGCCGAACTCGCCGCGCACCAGGTGCGGCTGGAGCTGGTCGGGCGCGTGCTCGACCCGCGCGGCGGCGCCGAGCGCGGCCGGCTGCCCGGCGCGGTGGCGAACATCGCCACCGAGGACGCCCGGCGCGTCGGCTACGTCGTCATGGGGGTGACCATCGGCGTCTCCGGGCTGGCGGGCGCGGCGGTCAGCGCGGTGGCGCTGCTGCTCATCTCCGTACCCCTCGGCCTGCTCGTGCTGGTCGGCACCCCCGTGCTGCTCTGGCTGGGGCACCTGCTGAGCAAGCCGCTGGAGCACCGCAGCGCGGCCGAGCAGGAGCAGGCCGCGAACGCCTCCGGCGTCGCCGCCGACCTGATCGCCGGGCTGCGGGTGCTCAAGGGGATCGGCGCGCAGGACGCGGCGGTCGGGCGCTACCGGCGCACCAGCCGAGACTCGCTGGGCGCCACCCTGCGCGCCGCCCGTGCCGAGAGCTGGCAGAACGGCGTCGTCCTGGCGCTGACCGGCGGCTTCATCGCGCTGGTGGCGCTGGTCGGCGGCCGTCTTGCGCTGCGCGGGGACATCACGCTGGGACAGCTCGTCGCGGCGGTCGGGCTCGCGCAGTTCCTGCTGACGCCGCTGCAGGTGTTCGCGTACGTCAACGCCGAGTTCGCCCAGGCGCGGGCGTCCGCGGCGCGCGTGGCGGAGGTGCTGGCCGCGGAGCCGGCCGTCGTCCCCGGCGACCGGCGGCTGCCGGAGCCGGTGCGCGGCGAACTGCGGCTGCGCGGCGTGGGGCTGGGGGCGCTGGCGGAGGTGGACCTGGCGGTCGCGGCCGGGGAGCTGGTCGGCGTCGCGACGACGGAGCCGGCGGCCGCGGAGGCGC
>NZ_BAAAPF010000419.1:0-4948 GCF_039531005.1 Streptomyces synnematoformans | reverse complement strand
CCGGCGCCGGACCGCTCCGGCGCGACGGCGGACAGCGCGGCGTCGTGCGGCGGCGGGCCGTTCATGAGGCGGCGCACCTCCGGCAGCAGCTCCGCGATCCGGTCCAGCGGGATCATGTACGCGTGCCGCTGCTCGAACTCGGGCTCCCGGCGGTCGTCGTAGAACCGGCTGACGACCATGCCGAGCAGCTCCGGCGGCGGCTGGGCCGAGACCTCCTCCAGCTGGGCGCCCGCGACCGCGGTGCCGCTGAAGCCCTCGGTCGCGACGTACGCCGGGACCTCCGGGGTCAGCTGCCACCAGGCGCCGTACGGTCCTTCCACCCGGGCCCGCACCCATAATCCCTGATCCCGGCCCCGGGGGAAGCCGCCCATGCGCACGGTCCAGCCGGTGTAGCGGGGGACGCCGCGCAGCGGCACCGGGCGCACCCCCGCGCGCGGCGGATAGACGGACAGCAGCGCGACGTCCCCGTCGGCCGGGTCCGCGCTGCGGGGCTTGACGCAGCCGGGCAGCGCGCGGGCGCGGGCGGGCTCCGCGCCCGGGTAGTCGGCGTAGTCGACGACCAGCTCGGCGTCGGCGTGCGGCAGCACGTGCGCGGCGGTCAGGGCCCGGTCCGGGGCGATGAGGACGCCCGCGCCGCGGATGCCGCGGCCGTCGCGCAGCCGCAGCCGCCAGCCGGTGCCGTCCGCGTCAGCCCGGTCCCCCATGACGGGTGACGATAACGCGGCCCGCGGCTTCCGCTCTACACTCTGGCACCCGGCGACGACACCGGGTGATGAGGCGAGGGGGTCCTGATGGGACACGAGGCGCGGAACGACGAGCTGGTGGGGCTGGCGGACGCGATCGCCGAGGTGCGGCGGGAGCTGGCGCAGGCGGAGCGGGAGGGGGAGCGGGGCGACGGCGCCTGGCGGTTCCGGGTGGACCGGGTGAGCCTGGAGTTCGCGATGGAGCTGCACCGTACGGGCGAGGGGCGGCTGTCGCTGCGGTTCGGGGTGGTGGAGGCGGGCGCCGGCGGGTCCGCGACCCGGGTGGGCACGCACCGGATGCAGCTGGAGCTGGTGCCGCACGGCGCGGCCGGGGAGCGGCCGATCGGCCGCTGACGCCTCGGCGCTGAGGCGGCGGGTGGCGCCGGGGGCGGCGGTGGCGTACGGGATGGGGTCCGTACGACATCGCCTCGGCCGGCCGGGGCGGAACGACGCGGCACCGGATCGGCCGGGTGGTGCGGGTGGTGCGGGTGGTGCGGTTGTGCAGGGGGAGCGGGCGGCTAGCCGCGCTCGATGCGGATCGTCGTCCACGCGCCCACGTGCACCCGGTCGCCCTCCTTCAGCGGCACCGGGACGAAGGGCTGGATCGGGTCGGCGGCGCCGTTGACCGTCGTGCCGTTGGTGCTGTTCTGGTCGACGACCGCCCAGCCGCCCTCCGGCTGCTCGACGAGCACCGCGTGCTTGTGCGAGACGCCCGGGTCCTCCGGCGGCCGGGCGAGGTCGATGTCCGGCACCTCGCCCGTCGACTGCCGCTTGCGGCCGATCGCGACCTGCGGGCCGACCAGCGGCACCTTCTGCTCCGGCGAGTACGCCGGGAGGTTCAGCCCCTGCGCCTCGGGACCGCTGCGGGTCATCATCGCGGCGAAGTACTCCCGGTCCGGCGCCACGACCGCCACCCAGCCCACCGGCTGCTGCGGCGGCCCCTGGCCGGGGAAGTGCTGCCCCTGCTGCGGCGGGGGCTGCGCCGAGCTGGGCGGCGTGATCACGAAGTCGCCGCCGGCCCGCGGGTCCGGCTGCGCCGGCGCGGGCACGACCGGGCCCGGGCCCGCGCCCGGACCCGGCGGTGGAGGCGGAGGCGGCGGCGGGTGCGCCGCGCCGGTGTCTGGGCCGAGCGGCTCGGAGCCGCGGTGGACCTGGGAGGGGCCCGACGGCTGGTACGTCAGCCCCTGCGGGTGCTGCGGGTGGAAGCCCTGCGAGAAGCCGCCCGCCGGCGCCGGCGGCACGTACGGCTGGGCGCTCTGGGTGACGAAGTTGTACCGGCACTCCTCACAGAACTGCGCCTGCCCCTCCCGGGGCGTGCCGCAGGACGGGCACAGCTCGGCGGCCTGGGTGGGCTCGCCGGCCGGGGGACCGGGGTAGCCGTAGCCCCCCGGGCCCGGCGGCGGGACCTGAGCGGCCGGCGGCGGGACGGCGCCGGGCATGCGGATGCCGCACACCTCGCACCAGTCCTCGGCTCCTGACGGGTGACCGTTCGGGCAGGTCGCCATCTCGGTGGATCCCCCTGTCTCGCTCTCGTCACTTCTTGACCCGGACGGTCTTCGTCGACCGCGTCTCCAGCGTCATCTCGTCGGCTTCCGCGACCTTGGTCTTCAGACGCACAGTACCGCTCGGGGCGTCGACCACGTCCACCACCTTCGACAGTAGCTTTGCGGTGTCCTCGTTGCCGGAGGCGCTCGCCAGCTGGACGGCGCGGCCCAGTTTGGCCGTGGCGCCGTCCATGTCGCCGGCCTTGCGGTCCTCCAGCCCTTGCTGGATGACGTGGGCGAGTTCGGCCTGGCCGGTGTAGTGCGCGACCTGCGCGTTTATCCGGGTGGAGGCCACCATGTCGTCCGTCCACACCGCCCGGATCAGCCCCTGGGAGAGCGTCTGGGCGCTGCCGTCCGGCTGCGGCAGGATCAGCGAGACCCGGGCCGCGAGCATCTCCTGGCCCACGGCCGCCGCGGGCACCTCGACGCAGACGTGGTAGTCGCGGGACTCGTCGCCCCACGAGCCGGTCGGGTAGTCCCCGGCGCGCGGGCCCGCCTCCGTACGCCGCTCGGTCAGCTCCTCGACCGTGGGCGCGACCTGCTTGACGAACTTGATCACCGAGCCCTGCGGCGTCCACAGCCGCAGCGCGACGTCGGCGACCTCCTTGCCCATCGCGGCCTCCATCATCTGCGTGAAGTCCCCGGCCAGACCGGCCGGGTCGGCGACGATGTCGGCGGTGCCCAGCAGCGCCGAGGCGATGCCGGTGACCTCCTTGACCTCCCAGTCGGTGCCGACGCCGCGGGCGTCGCAGGTGAAGCGGCCGGCGCAGGCGTCGAGTGCGGCCCGCAGGTCCTCCGGCGACTCGTGCTCGTTGCGGCCGTCGGTGAGCAGGATCCCGTGCCGGATGGCCACGTCGGCGGAGCCGAGCAGCTTGTCCGCGAGCCGCAGCCAGGTGCCGATCGCGGTGCCGCCGCCGGCGCTCAGCTTGCGCAGCGCCTCCTTGGCCTCGGTACGGGTGGTGGCGTCGGCGACCGCGAGCCGGCCGCCGCCGGGGTAGACCTCGCGGGCCACGTGGGTGCCGGCGACGACGGCGAACGCGACGCCGTCGCGCACCGTCTCGATCGCGGCGCCCGTGGCGTCCCGGGCGTTGCGCATCTTGGTGGGGGGATAGTCCATTGAGCCCGAGCAGTCGACCATGATCACCACGCCCGCGTCCGGGTCCCCGGTGCCGAACCGGGCGCGCCCCGGGTCGGCCGCGGGCAGCGGCATGCCGCCCGTCGTGCCGCCGCCCGTCGAGGCGACGGTCACGATCGCGTTCACCTCGCGGCCGCCTTCGGGCAGGTACTCGTTCTGGTAGACCTCGACCGAGAACTCCGGCGCGTTCGACTTCGAGAAGTTGGCCATCTCGTCCCCTCCCACTGATGGTATTTAGATCTATGTAGACAATTCATCGGGCAAGAGAGGCTGAACACGTACCTTGCGCCGCCCCCCGTGGCGGTCAGGCCACCCCGCGTCCCCCTTCCATCAGGAAGGGCCTGCCCCGCCCGCCGGGCCGGGGAACGGGAGTACCGCCACTGTTACGTTGTCGTGGCCGCCGCCGTCCAGCGCGTGGCCGACGAGCACCTGGGCCGCATGCAGCGGCCGGGCCGCGGCGTCCGGCGGCACCGCGGCGGCCAGCTCGGCCGCCGCCTCGGCGTAGTTCCACAGGCCGTCGGTGCACACGATCACCACGCCCGGGCCGTCCGGCTTGAACGAGGCCGTGTGCGGGTCGAGTTCGTGCGCGTCCGCGCCCAGCCAGCCGGTGATCGCGTGCGCGCGCTCGTCGGCGTACGCGTCGGCCTCGTTCATCAGCCCGGCGGCGACCATCTGCGCCGCCCACGAGTCGTCCTCGGTGAGCCGGGCGGAGGGCGCGGCGCGGTCCTCCGGCACCCAGTACGCGCGCGAGTCGCCGACCCAGCCGACGGTCAGGATGCCGCCTGCGATCACCGCGCTGACGATCGTGCAGGCCGGGGCGTTCTGGTGGCTGAGCGGCGAGTGCTGCGCGGCCAGCTCGTTGACCGCGCCCGCGGCGGCCAGCAGCGCCTCGTGCATCGCCTGCTGGGGGTGCAGCCCGCGGCCCAGCCCGGCCTGCAGCGACGTGCCCGCGGCCGAACTGGCGGCGGCGGAGGCCTCGTCCGGGCGGCTGGCGGAGGACACGCCGTCGCAGACGACCGCGACGGTCGCGGGCGCGCCGTTGGGCAGCGCCGCCCTGGCGATGGCGAAGAAGTCCTCGTTGCGGTGGTGGCGCAGGCCCCGGTCGCTGACCGCGGCGACGCCGTCCGTCTCCCGCTCCATGTGGTCCCGCTCGCGCGGCTGCGCGTGGCCGCAGCGCTCGCAGTACCCGTCGGTGTCGATCGCCCCCGTACGGCAGGCGATGCAGCGCCGCCCGGACGGCGCCGGCCCGGCGGCGGGTTCGGCCGCCTCGGCGTCCGGGGCGGCGGTGCCCAGCGCCGCCCGCGGGTCGGCGCCCTGCGGCGCCACCGGCTCGGCGAGGCGGGAGTGCTCGGGGTCCTCCTCGGGCGCGTCGAGCAGGTACTCGCCGGTGTCGCCGGCGGCCCGCGGCCCGTCCCCGGGTCCGGCGATGCGGTAGCTGCCGGTGCGCTGCGCCTCCGGTGACCGGCTGTCCGGCCCGGCCACCGCCCCGGCCGCGCCCGCGGGCGCGGCCGGGGCCGCCTCGCCGG
>NZ_BAAAPF010000418.1:0-4949 GCF_039531005.1 Streptomyces synnematoformans | reverse complement strand
CGCCGCAGCCCGGCGGCCAGCAGCACGTACAGCGGGCCGCGCCCGGCCGACCAGCGGCCGAGGGCGGCCACGAGGTCGCCGGCCCGCACGTCGTCGGTGTCCATGGCGGACCAATCTCCCGGAATTGGCCCTGTTCCGGCAACCCATTCGCCGCAGAGACTTCCGGCATGGACGCCGATCTGCACCCCTCGACCCGTACCGCCCACCCGCCCGTGCCCGTACCCGAGGGCAGCCGCCCCGCGACGGTCCCCATCCACCAGGGCCACGTCTTCACGTTCGACTCCGCCGACGCGCTGGCCGCCGCCTTCCACGACCCCGACGGCGCGTACCTCTACAGCCGCTTCGGCAACCCGACCGTCCGCGCGCTGGAGGAGGCCGTCAGCGGCCTCGAAGGCGGCGCCGGCGGGCTGGCGTTCGCCTCCGGCATGGGCGCGATCAACGCCGTGCTCGGCACCCTGCTCTCCGCCGGCGACCACGTCGTCGCGCAGCGCTCCCTCTACGGCGGCACGTACGCGACGCTCGCCGACCTGGCGGAGCGCTGGGGCGTCTCGGTCACGTACGTCTCCGGCCGGGACGCCGACGAGGTACGGGCCGCGCTCACGCCGCGCACCCGGCTGCTCTACCTGGAGACCATCGCCAACCCCACGACCGCCGTCACCGACCTGCCCGCGCTCCTCGCCGCCGCCGCGGAGGCCGGCGTGCCCGGCGTCGTGGACAACACCTTCGCCACCCCGCTGCTCTGCCGCCCGATCGAGCACGGCGCCGCCGTCGTCCTCCACTCCGCCACCAAGTACCTCGGCGGCCACGCCGACATCCTCGGCGGCGTCGTCGTCTTCCGGGACGCGGAGCTGCGCCGCCGGGTCTGGGCGCACGCCGTCGAGCAGGGCGCCGCGGCGGACCCGTTCGCGGCGTGGCTGACGCTGCGCGGCATGGCGACGCTCGCGCTGCGCGTCGAGCGGCAGTCCGCGACGGCGCTGCCGCTGGACGAGCGGCTGGCCGCTCAGCCGGCCGCCGCCCGCGTCCGGCCCCCCGGGCTGCCGGACCACCCGGACCGGGCCACGGCCGCCCGGCTGCTCGCCGCGGGCGGCGGGGTGCTGGCGTTCGACCTGGCGGGCGGCCGGGACGCGGGGCGCCGCTTCGTCGAGTCGCTGCGGCTGGCGCTGCTCAGCCCGTCGCTCGGCGATGTGAAGACCCTCGTCATGCACCCGGCGAGCACCTCGCACCGGCAGCTGGACGCCGCGGCGCTGGCGGCGGTGGACATCGGCGAGGGGACGGTGCGGGTCGCGGTGGGCATCGAGCACCCGGACGACCTGTGGGCGGACCTGGAGCAGGCGCTGGCGAAGGCGGCGGGGGGCGGCGCGCAGGGCGGGTAGGGCGCGGCGGGGTCAGTCCCGGGGCCAGGCGTCGGCGAGCATCGCGCGGGTCTCCGCCAGCAGCTGCGGCAGCACCTTGGTGTGGCCGACGACGGGCATGAAGTTCGTGTCCCCGCCCCACCGGGGCACCACGTGCTGGTGCAGGTGCGCGGCGATGCCGGCGCCCGCGACCGGGCCCTGGTTCATGCCGAGGTTGAACCCCTGCGCCCCGGACGCGGTGCGCAGGGCGGTCATCGCGCGCTTGGTGAAGTCCGCCAGCTCCGCGGTCTCGCCGTCGGTCAGCTCGGTGTAGTCCGCGACGTGCCGGTACGGGACGGTCATGAGGTGGCCGGAATTATAGGGGTACAAGTTCAGGACCGCGTAGACCTGCGTGCCGCGGGCCATGATCAGCCCGTCCTCGTCGGACTTCTCCGGGATGGCGCAGAACGGGCACCCGTCGCCGGCGGCGGTGCCGGTGGGCTTGTTCTCCCCCTGGATGTACGCCATGCGGTGCGGGGTCCACAGACGCTGGAACTGATCCGGCGTCCCCACCCCGAGCTGCTGCTCCGGATCGGTCGTCATCCGGCAAGCATAAGGTGGCGAGCTGGAGCGCCACGCTGCGAGGGGCGGCCGCACGGGCCGCCCCTCGAACCCCGCAGGTGCGGGGACCGACCAGACATCTGCCATGTCCGACCGATCGCGTCCGGATCATCCCCACGTCGGCGGGGAGCACGTCAAACCTGAACCCGGCGCTCCACCGATTCAACGATCTCAGTGACCGCTTCGTCACGGGGAACCCCGTTCTTCTGCGAGCCGTCGCGGTAGCGGAACGACACCGCATCCCTGGCCATGTCGTCGTCACCGGCAATGACCATGAACGGCACCTTGGATTTCTGAGCGTTCCTGATCTTCTTCTGCATCCGGTCCGCGGAGGAGTCCACCTCCACCCGCAAGCCCTGCGCCTTGGCAGCCGCGGCGAACTCTTCCAGATACGGCACGTGGGCGTCGCCGATCGGGATGCCGACCGCCTGCACCGGCGCCAGCCACGCCGGGAAGGCGCCCGCGTAGTGCTCCAGCAGCACCGCGAAGAACCGCTCGATGGAGCCGAACAGCGCGCGGTGGATCATCACCGGGCGCTGCCGCGAGCCGTCGGCCGCGGTGTATTCCAGGTCGAAACGTTCGGGCAGGTTGAAGTCGACCTGGATCGTCGACATCTGCCAGGTGCGGCCGATGGCGTCGCGCGCCTGCACCGAGATCTTCGGCCCGTAGAACGCCGCCCCGCCCGGGTCCATGACCAGCTCCAGGCCCTGCTTCCCGGCGGCCTGGCGGAGGATCTCGGTGGCCTCCTCCCAGACCTCGTCGGAGCCGATGTACTTGGTCTCGTCCTTGGTGGACAGCTCCAGGTAGAAGTCCTCCAGGCCGTAGTCGCGCAGCAGGTTCAGCACGAAGGTCAGCAGCGAGTCCAGCTCGCCGGCCATCTGCTCCTTGGTGCAGTAGATGTGCGCGTCGTCCTGGGTGAAGCCGCGGGCCCGGGTCAGGCCGTGCACGACGCCGGACTTCTCGTACCGGTAGACGGTCCCGAACTCGAACAGGCGCAGCGGCAGCTCGCGGTACGAACGCCCGCGCGCATCGAAGATCAGGTTGTGCATGGGGCAGTTCATGGGCTTCAGGTAGTAGTCCTGGCCCTCGTCGAGCTGCATCGGCGGGTACATGCCGTCCGCGTACCAGTCCAGGTGGCCGGACTTCTCGAAGAGCTTCGCCTTGGTCGCGTGCGGCGTGTAGACGAACTCGTAGCCCGACTCCTCGTGCCGCCGGCGCGCGTAGTCCTCCATCACGCGGCGCACGACGCCTCCCTTGGGGTGGAAGACGGCGAGGCCCGAGCCGATGTCCTCGGGGATGGAGAAGAGGTCCAGCTCGGCGCCGAGCCTGCGGTGGTCGCGCTTCTCGGCCTCGGCCAGGTGCTCCAGGTGCGCCTTCAGCTCGTCCTTCGACGGCCAGGCGGTGCCGTAGATGCGCTGCAGCTGCGGGTTCTTCTCGCTGCCGCGCCAGTACGCGGCGGCGGAGCGCATCAGCTTGAAGGCCGGGATCATCCGCGTCGTCGGCAGGTGCGGGCCGCGGCACAGGTCCTTCCAGCACAGCTCGCCGGTCTTGGCGTCGAGGTTGTCGTAGATCGTCAGCTCGCCCGCGCCGACCTCCGCGGACGCGCCGTCCGCGGCGTCGGCGGCGCTGCCCTTGAGGCCGATCAGCTCCAGCTTGTACGGCTCGGCGGCCAGCTCCTCGCGGGCGTCGGCGTCGGTGGTGACGCGGCGGGAGAAGCGCTGGCCGCGCTTGACGATCTCCTGCATCTTCTTCTCGACGCGCTTGAGGTCGTCGGGGTGGAAGGGCTCGGCGACGTCGAAGTCGTAGTAGAAGCCGTCCTTGACGGGCGGGCCGATGCCGAGCTTGGCCTCGGGGAACAGCTCCTGCACGGCCTGGGCCATGACGTGGGCGGTGGAGTGCCGCAGGATGTCGAGGCCGTCGGGGCTGCCGATCGCGACCGGCTCGACGACGTCGCCGTCGGCGACCTCGTACGCGAGGTCCTTCAGCGCGCCGGCCACCCGGGCGGCGATCACGGTGCGCTCGCCGGGGAAGAGGTCGGCGGCCGTCGTGCCCGTCGTGACCACGCGCTCTTCCCGCTCGGCGGCATCGCGGCTGATGATCACACGGACGTCGGACACGAGGGCTCCTTCACGAGGCGAGGTCTGCCGCGCGGCCGGCGGCACGGCGTGAATCGTACCGAGCCGGAGGGGGGCCGGGCGAAATCGGGCGGCGAGCGGGCGGTACGGGCCGGTGTGCTCAGCCGTCGCCGTACGCCTCGGCGCAGAGGTCGAGGCTCTCGTGCCGCGGCTGCGGCAGCCGGTCCCGCTCGGCGTCCACGATCTCTGCGGGCACCACCCCCGACGCCCCGGTGAGGCGCCGGAAGCCGCCGCGGCTCTCCAGCCGGCCGGTGAGCCGGACCGGCAGCCCGGCCAGGTGCGCCTCGGCCGCGACGCGGTACGCCTTCTCGTCGAGCGTCGTCCGCACCTCGGCGACGTCCGCACCCGCGAGTATCCGCAGCCGCACCCGGCCCGGGCCGGTGGCTGCCGACCGGCTGAGCCGGGTGACGGCTGCGGTGAGCCGGACCGGGAGGGAGGGCTCCCGGCTCCGGTAGCGCACGGCGGCCCGCTGCAGGGCCGGGACGTCGGCGGGGGTGAACTCGACCGGCTCGGGGGCCGCGGCGCCCGCCGGCGGGGCGTGGGCCGGGGCCCAGGCCAGGGTGATGCGCACCCCTTCGGTGCCGCGCACGAGCGCGGTCAGGGACTCGGCCAGCTCGTGGCACACGCCCAGCCCGACCGCGTGGTCGAAGGCCTCCATGCCGCCGGTGGCGCGCTCGTGGTCCACCGCGTCGCGGGTGCCGTGCAGGGCGCGTAACAGCGTGCCGGTGACCCGGCGGCCGTCCGGCGCGGGGACGAAGGCGGTGAGCCGGGCGAGGAGGGCGCCGGGGCCGACCAGGGCTCGCTCGACGTCGCGGGCGGCGTGCAGGAGCAGCCGGGCGCCGTGGAACCCGGCGGGGCGGCG
>NZ_BAAAPF010000417.1:0-4958 GCF_039531005.1 Streptomyces synnematoformans | reverse complement strand
CGCCGCCCTGCTCGCCGGCCGGCTGCGCCGCGAACTCGGCGCGGGCTTCGAGCCGGCCCGGGCCCGCGGCGCCGCACTCAAGCAGGGCGACGCGATCGAGCTGCTGCGCGCGTACGTGACCGCGGACGCGGACGCCGCAGACGCGGACACGGACGCGGACGCCGCGGGGGCCGCCGGCACCGCGGCGGGCGAGGGCGCCGTCCCGCACGGTCCCTAGGTGCGCCGCCGGTAGGCCCGTACCGCCAGCGGGAAGAACACCGCGAACACCCCCGCGCTCCACAGCACCGTCTCCAGCACCGGCCCCGCGACCGCGCCCCCGACCATCAGCCCGCGCGCGGTCTCCATCACCGCCGTCACCGGGTTGGCGTCGACCCACGCCTGCAGCCAGCCGGGCAGGGTGTCGGTGGGGACCAGTACGTTGGTCCCGAAGGTCAGCGGGAACATCGCCATGAAGCCGATGCCCTGCACCGCCCCCGGCTCCCGCGCCAGCATCCCGATCAGCACGAACACCCACGTCAGACAGAACGCGAAGAACATCACCAGCAGGCAGGCCGCCAGCGCCGACAGCGGACCGGTCTCGATCCGGAAGCCCACCGCGTAACCGAAGCCCAGCTGCACCACTATCAGGATCACGAACCGGATCAGGTCCCCGAGCACCGAGCCGATCAGCGGCGCGGAGCGGGCGATGGGCATGCTCCGGAAGCGGTCGAAGATGCCTTTCTTGATGTCGTCGTTGAGGTTGATGCCGGTCTGGACGGAGGCGAAGACGGTGCTCATCACCATGAGCGCCGGCAGCAGCGTCTGCAGGTACTCCTGCGTCGAGCCGGCGACCGCCCCGCCGAGCAGGTACAGGAACATGATGACGAACAGGATCGGCTGCAACGTCACGTCGATCAGCTGCTCGGGCGTGCGCGCGGTCTTGACCAGGCTGCGGCCGGCGAGCGCGACGCTGTGGCGGACGAGGGCGAAGGGGCGCGCGGCGCCCTCCCGGCGGGACGGGGCGGCGGTCCGCTCGGGTGCGGTGAGCGTGGTCATCGGACGGGCTCCTCGATCTGGGTCGTGCCGCCGACGTCGGCGGCCCCGGTGCCGGCCCCGGGGGCGGATCCGGCGGCGGTCCCGGCCGGGGCGGCCGTGCCGTGGCCGGTGAGCGTGAAGAACACGTCGTCCAGGTCGGGCAGCCGCAGCGACAGCTCGGCCACCGCGATCCCGGCCTCGTCGAGGCGGCGTACGGCCGCGGTGAGCATCCCGTCGCCCTCGACGGGAACGGTCAGCATGCCGCGCGTCGGCGACTCCGGGTGGGCCCCGGCCACCGCCGCCAGGATCCCGGCCGACTCCAGCAGCCGCGCCGGGTCCAGCGGGCGCACGTCGAGGTGGCGGCCGCCGACGCGCTGCTTCAGCTCCGCCGGGGTGCCGTGGGCGATGACCCGGCCGTGGTCGATGACGGAGATCTCGTCGGCGAGCGCGTCGGCCTCCTCCAGGTACTGGGTGGTGAGCAGCACGGTCACCCCGTCCCCGACGAGGGAGCGCACGATGCCCCAGACGTCCTCGCGGCGCACCGGGTCCAGGCCCGTCGTCGGCTCGTCGAGGTAGATGACGTCGGGCCGGCCGACGAGGGAGGCGGCGAGGTCGAGGCGGCGGCGCATGCCGCCGGAGTACGTCTTCACGGGGCGGCCGGCGGCCTCGGCCAGCTCGAAGTACGCGAGCAGCCCGCGGGCGCGCGCCCGCGCGTCGGCGGTGCGCATGTCGAGGAGCCGGCCGATGAGCACGAGGTTCTCGGTGCCGGTCAGGTCCTCGTCCACCGAGGCGTACTGGCCGGTGAGCCCGATGAGCCGGCGCACCTCGCCGGCGTCGCGTACGACGTCGAGGCCGCCGACGGTCGCGACGCCCTCGTCGGGGCGGAGGAGGGTGGCGAGGATGCGTACGGCCGTGGTCTTGCCGGCGCCGTTGGGGCCGAGGACGCCGAGGACGGTGCCCTGCCGGGCCGCGAGGTCGATGCCGGCCAGCGCGGTCGTCGCGCCGAACCGTTTGACCAGGCCCTCGGCCCGGAATGCGTGAGTCATACGGGTGTCTCCTTCTCGGTCTGCGGGAAGGAGCGTGCCGAGGGCCGCTGGCACGGCGCGCACAGGGCGCTGACACCGCGGCACGATGTCCGTATTGTCGGATTGCGGGAGGTGCGTTCGCTGAGAGCGGAATGGGGCCGTACGGGTCAACCCGCGCACCCCGCGCGAGGGCGCCCCGACCGGCTTGTTGAGCGCCCGCCCGGGCCTCCGCGCCCCTCCGCGCGCCCCCCGCGCAACCCGCCGGGCACCGCCGAAGGCCACCGGAAAAGTGCCGCCAATCGGACCCCTGGCGTACGGTTCACGCTGCGGTACGTCAAACTTGTGACTGATCGCACTGTTTTACTTGTCCGGCATCATGGAAAACGACGGGCCGACCGAGCCACGGCCCGCGGTCGCCCGGGCACCCCGACAAGGAGAGAACTCGTGGACGACGTTCTGCGGCGCGCGCCCCTCTTCGCCGCGCTCGACGACGAGCAGGCTGCGGAGCTGCGTGCCTCCATGACCGAGGCGACGCTGTCGCGCGGTGAAGCGCTCTTCCACGAGGGCGAGCCCGGCGACCGGCTGTACGTCGTCACCGACGGCAAGGTCAAGCTCCACCGCACCTCCCCCGACGGCCGCGAGAACATGCTGGCCGTGCTCGGCCCGGGCGAGCTGATCGGCGAGCTATCCCTGTTCGACCCGGGCCCGCGCACGGCGACCGCCTCGGCGCTGACCGAGGTCAAGCTGCTGGGCCTCGGCCACGGCGACCTCCAGCCCTGGCTGAACGCCCGCCCCGAGGTCGCCTCCGCGCTGCTGCGGGCGGTCGCCCGCCGGCTGCGGCGCACCAACGACCAGATGTCCGACCTGGTCTTCTCCGACGTCCCGGGCCGCGTCGCCCGCGCCCTGCTGGACCTCTCGCGGCGCTTCGGCGTGCAGGCGGACGAGGGTATCCACGTCGTGCACGACCTGACGCAGGAGGAGCTGGCCCAGCTGGTCGGCGCATCCCGGGAGACGGTCAACAAGGCGCTGGCGGACTTCGCCAGCCGCGGCTGGCTGCGCCTGGAGGCGCGGGCCGTGATCCTGCTGGACGTGGAGCGCCTGGCCAAGAGGAGCCGCTGACCCCGACGCCGACCCCGCGCCGCTGCCGCGGAGAGCGCGGAGGACGGAGAGGAAGGCCGGGACCGGGTACGGCCTTTTGTGCCCCCGGCTACGTGATCAGGCCGTGCTCCTCCAGGTACTCCAGCTGGGCCCGCACCGACAGCTCCGCCGCCGGCCACAGCGTGCGGTCCACGTCCGCGTACACGTGCGCCACCACGTCCGACGGCGTGCGGTGGCCGTTCTCGACCGCCGTCTCGACCTGGGCCAGCCGCGTCGCGCGGTGCGCCAGGTAGTACTCCACCGCGCCCTGCGCGTCCTCCAGCACCGGCCCGTGGCCCGGCAGCACCGTGGCGACCCCGTCGTCCACCGTCAGCGACTGCAGCCGGCGCAGCGAGTCGAGATAGTCGCCCAGCCGGCCGTCCGGGTGGGCCACCACCGTCGTGCCGCGGCCGAGGACCGTGTCGCCGGTGAGCACGGCGGCGTCCGCCGGCAGGTGGAAGCAGAGCGAGTCCGCCGTGTGCCCCGGCGTGGGCACGACCCGCAGCTCCAGCCCGCCGACGGTGATCACGTCCCCCGCGGCCAGCCCCTCGTCGCCGAGGCGCAGCGCCGGGTCAAGCGCCCGCACGTTCGTCCCGGTCAGCTCCGCGAAGCGGGCCGCGCCCGCCGCGTGGTCCGGGTGCCCGTGGGTGAGCAGCGTGAGCGCCACCCGCAGCCCCGCGCGCTCCGCGGTGTCCACGACCGCCGCCAGATGGCCCTCGTCGAGCGGCCCCGGGTCGATCACCACGGCCCGCGGTGAGTCCGGCTCGGCGACGATCCACGTGTTCGTGCCGTCGAGCGTCATGGGCGAGGCGTTGGGCGCCAGCACGCACGTCGCCCGGGCGGTGGCCGGGCCGCCCGGCACGCCGCCGCGCGGCTGCCCGGGCAACGCCGCCGCGTCCGTCACACGACCCCCCATGTCGGCCCAGCCGCCCTCACGACGGCATCCTCAGCGTGAACTCCTCGTGCCCCGGCCAGCTCAGCACGACCTCGTCCCCCGCCACCCTGGCCTTCGCCAGCACCGCCGTCAGGTCCTGCTCCCCGGCGGCGCCCAGCGCCTCGGCCGCCGACCCGTACTCCCGGAGCCGGCGCAGCGTCGCGATCGTCGGCGGCATCATCGCCAGCTCGCCCCGGTCGTAGCCCGCGGCCGCCTCGGCGGGTCTGACCCACTCCGCGCGGTCTGCCTCCGTCGAGGCGTTCCGCGTGCGCTGGCCCTCGGGGAGGGCGGCGACGAAGAACCACGTGTCGTACCGCCGGTCCTCGAACTCCGGGGTTATCCAGCGCGCCCAGGCGCCGAGCAGGTCGGACCGTACGACCAGGCCGCGGCGCGCGAGGAAGTCGGCGAAGGCCAGCTCGCGGGCGACGAGCGCGGCGCGGTCGGCCTCCCAGCCCGCCCCCGTGGCGTCCGCGACGACCTCCGTCGCCGAGGCCCCGGCCAGCAGCACCCCGGCCTCCTCGAACGTCTCCCGCACGGCCGCGCAGACCACCGCCTGCGCCACCGGCTCGGCCGTCCCCAGCCGCGCCGCCCACTCCGCCGGAGACGGCCCGGCCCAGGCCGCCGGGTCCATCGGGCGCTCGTCGCGCGGGTCGACGCCGCCCCCCGGATAGGCGTACGCACCGGCGGCGAAGGCCATGGAGGTGCGCCGCCGCAGCATGTACACCCAGAGGCCGTCGGGCGCCGCGCCGCGCAGCAGCAGCACCGTCGCCGCGCGGCGCGGCGTGACGGGCGTCAGCTCGCCGCGGGCGAGCGCGCGGCCGCGCTCGGCGGGCGGCGTCCACCGCCCG
>NZ_BAAAPF010000416.1:0-5011 GCF_039531005.1 Streptomyces synnematoformans | reverse complement strand
CCCCCGCGCAGCCCCCGCCCCCGGCCGTCCCGCGGGCCCCGCCCCCGGCGCCCCGCGCCGGGCGGCGGCGGCTCGTGCTCGTCGTGCTGGCCGCGGTGCTCGCCGCCGGGGCCGCCGCCACCGGGGCGGTCGCCACCGCTCTGAAGGTCCGGGACGCCGACCGCGGCGCCGGCGACACCGACGTCTGGCAGCAGCCCGCCGACCGCAAACCCCGCGGCGACGCCGCCAAGCAGCCGGGCGTCGCCGCACCCGCCGGCGGCCCGCTCGGCGGCGCGCTGCTGCCCATGCCGCGCGGCTACCACCCCGGACCCGACATCGACGGGTTCGGCAACGAGACCGTCCTGTCGGCCCGGCAGGCGGAGGCCGTCTTCCAGCAGACCGCGCGCGGACTGCCGCCCGACCAGCGGCGGTTGCAGCTCGACGCGCTCAAGGACCTGGAGCTGAAGGGGATGGCCATGCGGTCCTACGCGGCCGACGAGTACGACCTCGTCGTCGAGGTGGAGCTGGCCCAGGTCGGCGGCGAGGGCACGGCGTCCGGGCTCGCGGCCGTACAGGAGGAGCTGAGGCGCAGCCTGGGCGAGTTCGAGGAGGGCCCGGAGGTCGAGGGGCACGACAACGCCGCGTGCTTCCTGATGCCCGACGACGCGGTCAGCGCCGAAGGGGACGCGGTGGCGATGACGACCTGCTCGGCGGCCAAGGGCGACCTGCTGGTCACGCTCACCGCGTACGGGCCGGCGGCCCACGGCGAGCGCGCCGTGCGGCTCCTCGAAGACCAGCTCGGCCACATCGACGCCCCGGGGAAGTCCATATGAGCGGCATGAGCGGCCACGAGACGAGCGGCCACGGGCCGGATCCGGCTCCGCACCGCCCGGACGCCGCGGCGCCCGCGCCCCCGCCGGCGTACGCACCGCAGCAGCAGCCGCAGGCCCACCAGCAGCCCGTGCCCGCGTACGCACCGGAGCCCGCCCCCGCGTACGCGGCCCAGCCCTCGCCCGCGTACGCGCACCAGCAGCCGCACCAGCACCAGCCCGCGCAGCCCGGCCACGCCCCGTACGGGACGCCGCCGCCCCCGCCGCCCCCCGCGCGCCCGCCCCGCAGGTGGCTCCGCCCCGCGCTGCGCTGGGGCGCCGCCGTACTGCTCCTCGCCGGCGCCGCGCTCGGCCCCGCGTACGCCGTCACCGGCGCCGAGCGCGGCGACCTGCCCGGCCTGGCCACCGAGGGCGACGGCCGCTGGGACTACCCCGAGCTGGAGCTGCCCGCGCTGCCCGCCGGCAAGCCGCCGCCGTTCGCCCCCGCCAACGCCGGCCAGATCCACCACGCCGACCTCCGCGACCTGCTGCTGCCGGCCCCCGCCGGGGCCGAGGACGACGCGCGGCTGAAGACGGAGGACGGCTGGCTGGCGCCCGCCGACTTCACCTCGGTCTACGTCGAGGAGGAGCGCGCGGAGCTGCGCCAGGCGCTCACCGACGACGCCGTGCGCCACATCGCCGCCACCGGCTGGACCATGCCCGACGACACCCGGGTGCGGATCTACCTGCTGCAGTTCAACACCGGCTCCCTCGCCGCGCACTTCTACGACCAGCAGCTGGCCGGCGGCATCTCCACCGCCCGCGACCTGACCGGCGCCCCCGAGGTGTCCGTCGAGGAGGAGTGGTCGGACGAGAACCAGCTGCCGGCGGTGGAGATGTACGTGTACGACGAGGCGAAGCCGCGCGGGAAGGAGCACGTCCGGCAGGCGTACGTCATCGCCGGCGACACCGTCGGCCTGATCACCGTCGAGGCGCCGGAGCAGGCCCCGCTGGTGCCGTTCCAGCAGACCCTCGTCCTGCAGCAGCAGCTCCTCGGCTGACGCCCGCCGGGCCGGTGTCCGAGCGGGCGGCTAGACTCGGCGGCGGTACGTCCCTCATCGTTACGGAGCGCACTCGTGCTGGTCCTCACCTTCGACATCCTGCTCGTGCTGGTC
Source organism: Streptomyces synnematoformans (assembly GCF_039531005.1). Taxonomy (NCBI): domain Bacteria; kingdom Bacillati; phylum Actinomycetota; class Actinomycetes; order Kitasatosporales; family Streptomycetaceae; genus Streptomyces; species Streptomyces synnematoformans. Next base: position 3,048 of record NZ_BAAAPF010000416.1, on the reverse strand, counting down.
TGCGTGGGCACACTGGCCTTCGCCGGCCTGGTCGTGAAGAAGCTGTACCAGGGCCAGCGCTGACGATGCCGATCGAGATCCCCTCCGACCTGCACAAGGACCTGGTCCCGCTGGCGTTCCTCCTGGGCGACTGGCAGGGTGCGGGCGTCTTCGACTTCCCCGGCAGCGAGAAGTGCAACTTCGGCCAGGAGGTGCGCTTCGGCCACGACGGCCGGGACTTCCTGGCGTACTCGTCGTACACCTGGGTGCTCGACGAGCAGGGCGAGAAGGTACGCCCGCTGGAGAGCGAGAGCGGCTACTGGCGCATGCGCCCCGGCCGGCGGCTGGAGGCCGTCATGGTGCGCGACCAGGGGGTCGCCGAGGTCTGGTACGGCGAGCTGGCCGAGGGCAAGCCCCAGCTGGACCTGGCCACGGACGCGGTCGCACGGAGCGCGGCCTCCCCGCCGTACACCGGCGGCAAGCGGCTCTACGGGTACGTCAACGGCGACCTGATGTGGGTCGGCGAGAAGGCCACGCCCGAGGTCGAGCTGCGGCCGTACATGTCGGCGCAGCTGAAGAAGGTCGTGGACCCGCGCGAGTGGGCGAAGGACCTGAAGGACCTCCCGGACGACGGCATCGCGTTCTTCCGCTGACACCGCGCGCCGGCCCCCGGGCCGGCGCCCCGCGGCGTGCGCCTTCGGGCAACCGGCGGGGGTTCCCCCGCGGCACTCATACACTTGAGCCGTGGAGACCACCGACTGGAAGCGTGACCTGCGCGAGCGCGGCTACCGCCTGACGCCGCAGCGCCAGCTCGTGCTGGAGGCCGTCGACTCCCTGGAGCACGCGACGCCCGACGGCATCCTCTGCGAGGTGCGCAAGACCGCCGCGAGCGTCAACATCTCCACGGTCTACCGCACGCTGGAGCTGCTGGAGGAGCTGGGCCTCGTCAGCCACGCGCACCTCAACCACGGCCCGCCGACGTACCACATCGCCGACCGCCACCACCACCTGCACCTGGTGTGCCGCGTCTGCGACCGGGTGATCGAGGCGGAGAACGCGGTGGCGGAGCCGTTCGCGGAGACGCTGCGGCAGCGGTTCGGCTTCGAGAGCGACGTACAGCACTTCGCGATCCTCGGCCGCTGCGCGGCGTGCACCGAGTCCGGCGCATCCGGCCCGTGACGCCGGGTGCCCGCCCGGACGTACTCTGGAGGAATGAACGCGCCTTCTCCCCTCCTCTCCCTGCCCGGGGCGGTCGCCGCCGAGGCTCCCGACGAGGGCGTCGCCGCGCACTACGGCGATCTCTTCCGGGAGCAGCGCGCGCTGGACGCCGGCGAGGGCTTCGTCGACCTCTCCCACCGCGGTGTCGTCTCGGTCACCGGCCAGGACCGACTGAGCTGGCTGCACCTGCTGCTGACGCAGCACGTGGAAGCGCTCGCGCCGGGGCACGCCACCGAAGCGCTGGTGCTGTCCGCCCACGGGCACATCGAGCACGCGCTGTACCTCGTCGACGACGGCGAGACGACGTGGGCGCACGTGGAGCCGGGCACGCAGAAGGACCTCGTCGCATACCTGGAGAGCATGAAGTTCTTCTACCGGGTGGACATCGCGGACCGCACGGACGACCGCGCCGTCGTCCACCTGCCGGCCGGCTCGATCACGGAGGCGCCGGCGGGCGTGCCGGTCCGCGAGACGGCGCACGGCCGCGACCTGTTCCTGCCGCGCGCGGCGCTCGCGGACTTCGCCGCCTCCGCGGGCCCGCCGGCCGGGGTGCTGGCGTACGAGGCCCTGCGGGTGGCGGCGCACCGGCCGCGGCTGGGCCTGGAGACCGACCACCGCACGATCCCGCACGAGGTGGGCTGGATAGGCACCGCGGTGCACCTGGAGAAGGGGTGCTACCGGGGGCAGGAGACGGTCGCGCGGGTGCAGAACCTGGGCCGGCCGCCGCGCCGGCTGGTGTTCCTGCACCTGGACGGCAGCGAGGTGAAGCTGCCGCCGCACGGGGCGGCGGTCCGGCTGGCGACCGAGGACGAGGGGCGCAAGCTGGGCTTCGTCACGACGTCGGTACGCCACCACGAGCTGGGGCCGATCGCGCTGGCGCTGGTGAAGCGGAACGTTCCGGCGGACGCGGCGCTGCTCGCGGACGAGACGGCGGCGGCGCAGGAGACGGTGGTCGAGCCCTGAGGCGGGCGGGGCGCCGGACGGCGGTCCGGGCCCGGCCCTGGGGAGCCGGCGGCACGAGCGGTACGGGCGCGGCGGCTGCGGCCCGGCGGCCGGGGCGGCCCGGCGGCTACGGCGGGCGCCGCCGTCTGCGCGGGCGTGCTCCCGTGCGCCCCTCGGACGTCCCGTACGCCCCCGTGCCCCGCGTACCCGTACGGCTCAGACCTCGACCAGCACCGTGAACGGCCCGTCGTTCGTCAGCGCCACCCGCATCCGCGCGCCGAAGACCCCCGTCGCGACCTGCGCGCCCAGCGCCCGCAACTGCGCCACGACCTCCTCGACCAGCGGCTCGGCGACCTCCCCGGGCGCCGCCGCCTGCCACGTCGGCCGGCGCCCCTTGCGGGCGTCGCCGTAGAGGGTGAACTGGCTGATCACGAGCAGCGGCGCCGACACGTCCGAGCAGGACTTCTCGTCGTCCAGCACCCGCAGCGTCCACAGCTTGCGGGCCAGCCGCGCGGCCTTCGCGGGGGTGTCGTCGTGGGTGACGCCCACGAGCACGCACAGCCCCTCGCCGGCCACCTCGCCGACCGTCTCGCCGCCGACCTCGACCCTCGCCCCGTCCACCCGCTGCACCACCGCTCGCATGCGTCGCATTATCCCGTCGGCGCCACGTGCGCCGCCGTGCCCCCGGGCGCCGCGGTGTGCGCGGGGCCGAACGGGCGCAGTCTTCCTGCACCGCCGCCCCGTGCAGTGGCACGATTGCCTCGGTGTCCGGCAGGCCGCCACGCCGACGCGGCATCTTCGGACGAAGGGGACTGACACTCGCATGAGCTCTTCCGGAGCCGGGCGGCCCGTGCCGCCCGTGCCGACCGCGCGCAGCAGCCCGCCCGCCGACCGCCGCCCGCACCCCCG
>NZ_BAAAPF010000415.1:0-5014 GCF_039531005.1 Streptomyces synnematoformans | reverse complement strand
GCGCCGCGCCCGCCGCGCCGCCGCCCGCGGCGCCCGGCCCCCGGCCGGGCGCTGGCCGGCGCCGGCTGGTCGACGCGGTGTGGCCGCCCCGGCTGACCCGCTCGCAGCTGATCGTCGCCCTGCTGCTGTTCGTGCTCGGCCTGGGCCTGGCCATCCAGGTCCGCTCCACCGGCGAGTCCAGCGCGCTGCGCGGCGCCCGGCAGGAGGACCTCGTCCGCATCCTCGACGAGCTGGACGACCGCACCCAGCGGCTGGAGGACGAGCGCGAGCGCCTGGAGGACCAGAAGGCGGAGCTGGAGAACAGCTCCGACCGGGCGGAGGAGGCGCGCCGGCAGACGGAGGCCAAGGAGCGCGAGCTGGGCGTGCTGGCCGGCACCGTCGCCGCCGAGGGGCCGGGGATCGAGATCACCGTCCGCGGCCCGGAGGGCGCGGTCGAGGCGGACATGCTCCTCGACACCATCCAGGAGCTGCGCGCGGCCGGCGCCGAGGCGATCCAGATCAACGGCGTGCGCGTGGTCGCGGGCACGCACTTCGCCGACGCCGGGGAGAACGACGTGGCGATCGACGGCCGCCGCGTCTCCCAGCCGTACGTCTTCCGCGTGATCGGCCGCGCCGAGGACCTGGAGCCCGCGCTCAACATCCCCGGTGGGGTGGTTCAGACCATGGAGGAGGAGCAGGCTACGGTGTCCATCGAGCCCCGGGACACCGTCATCGTGGACGCCTTGCGGCGGGCGAAGCGGCCTGACTACGCTCGGTCGTCGTCGTGACCTCTGGGTTACGGGGGGTCGACGCATCGGCTGCGGTTGCGTAGGGGAAACTGTCCGGGGGTTGTGGACGTTCAGTGAATGTCCGGTGCCGCTGATGCGCGTGTCGAGTGACCTGCTCGAACATGGGCCTGTCCGACGGTCAAGGGGAAATCGCCCGTGAAGTTGTTCGCTAAGTTGTTCGGGAGGGGCTCGGCGGAACGGCCGGGTCGGCACCGCGCCGCGTCCCAGGGCGGCGAGGCCGGCGAGCGTGCCTTGTACCGCGATCAGGCGCCTCCGCCGTCCGGCGACATTTCGGGTGGTCAGGGCGAGTCTTATGTTGACCCTGCCGCGGCGGGCCGCATAGGTTTCGGGGAACCATCAACCTCAAGTGCGGGTGGAGGGTTCGGCTCGGACCCGCATGCGCCCGATGCCGCCGCGGGCGTTCCGCAGCAGGAGGGTCAGTCCATGGACCTGCCGGTATGCAACAGGTGCGGAGCCCGCAACGCGCAGGCGAGCCGGTTCTGCTCCAACTGCGGCGCCCCGCTGCGGGCCGGTGCGGCCGAGCGCCCGTCGGAGACCACCACCACGATCTCCATCTCGGGCCTTGAGGCCTACGAGGCCGAGGTCGCCGCCGGCGGCGGCCAGACGCTGCCGCCGCTGTCGCCCGAGGCGCAGGCGGCCGTCGACGCGCTGCCGCCCGGCTCCGCGCTGCTCGTCGTCCGCCGCGGCCCGAACTCCGGCGCCCGCTTCCTGCTGGACAGCGAGCTGACCACCGTCGGGCGCCACCCGCAGAGCGACATCTTCCTGGACGACGTCACGGTCTCCCGGCGGCACGTGGAGTTCCGCCGGATGCCGGACGGACGGTTCTCCGTCTCCGACGTCGGCAGCCTCAACGGCACGTACGTCAACCGCGAGCGGATCGACGAGGCCGAGCTGACCAGCGGGGACGAGGTGCAGATCGGAAAGTTCCGGCTGGTGTTCTTCCCCAGCCGGCACGCCGCCTGACCTGGCGGGGAGAAGACGACCACGGGACGGAAGCGATGGGCGACACCCCGAGGGGCGGCACCGCCGCCCCGGCAGCGGACCGGCCGGACCGCGGCCGGGCGCGCGACCGGCAGCTGAGCATCGGGGGCGTCCTCGCCGTGCTGCGCGAGGAGTTTCCCGAGGTCACCATCTCCAAGATCCGCTTCCTGGAGTCCGAGGGGCTCGTGGAGCCGCGGCGCTCGCCGGGCGGCTACCGCAAGTTCGGCGCCGCGGACGTCGAGCGGCTCGCCCGGGTCCTGCGGCTGCAGCGGGACCACTACCTGCCGCTCAAGGTCATCCGCGAGCAGCTGGACGCCGAGCCCGCGGACGGCGCCCCCGCCGGTGCCGCGGCGGCGCCCCACGATCCCCGTGTCGACCGCGCCGCGCTCCTGCGCACCGCCGCCGTCGGCGAGGAGGAGCTGGCGTCCTGGGAGGAGTTCGGGCTTGTCGCCCCGGACGCCGACGGGCTCTACGACGCGGACGCCGCCGCCGTGGCCCGCCTCGTCGCCGAGCTGGGCAGCTACGGGCTGCAGGCGCGCCACCTGCGCGGTCTGAAGGCCGCCGCGGACCGCGACGCCGGCCTGGTCGAACAGGTCGTCGGCCCGCTGCGGCGGCACCGCAGCCCGCAGACGCGGGCGCACGCGGAATCCACCGCAGAACGCCTGATCGAGCTGTCCGCGCGGCTGCACGCGACCCTCGTACGGTCCTCGCTGCGGGTCTCCGGCGGCTGACCGGTCCGGTGCCCGACTACCCAAAACCGCCGGGGTCGGCCTAGGGTTGCTGTGTGAACGAGCTCGACGTTGTGGGTGTCCGGGTGGAAATGCCCTCGAACCAACCGATCGTTCTCCTGCGTGAAGTGGGCGGCGACCGGTACCTCCCCATCTGGATCGGTCCGGGGGAGGCGACGGCGATCGCCTTCGCACAGCAGGGCATGACCCCCGCACGCCCGCTGACCCATGACCTCTTCAAGAACGTGCTGGACGCCGTCGGCCAGGAGCTCGCCGAGGTGCGGATCACCGACCTGCGGGAAGGCGTGTTCTACGCCGAGCTGGTGTTCGCCGGCGGCACCGAGGTCAGCGCCCGCCCGTCGGACGCCATCGCGCTCGCCCTGCGCACCGGCACGCCGATCTACGGCAGCGAAGGAGTGCTCAACGACGCCGGTATCTCGATCCCGGACGAGCAGGAGGACGAGGTGGAGAAGTTCCGCGAGTTCCTCGACCAGATCACGCCCGAGGACTTCGGCACCAACCAGTGACCGCCGCCCGCGGTAGCCCGCCCGGCCCTACCGCACGGGCGCCGGGGGCAAACCACCCGTAGGGTGATGAGCACCCGGCGTGCCCCGTGTGGCGTTCGTTGACGCGCCCGGGGCGACTGCCTACCGTCGGGAGGCAGGTCAGGGAGCGGGAGGTCGGCGTGGTGGTCACGGGCGGCGAGAGATCGGCCGGAGGGGGCGGACCAGTTCCGCTTCACGGTCCCGGCGCGGATCCCGCGAGGCAGCCGCAGGGCGCCTCCGCGGACCCCGACGAGGTCGGCTACCGGGGGCCCGCCGCGTGCGCCGCGGCCGGCATCACCTACCGCCAGCTCGACTACTGGGCCCGCACGGGCCTGGTCGAGCCCGGCGTCCGGCCCGCGCACGGCTCGGGCACCCAGCGGCTGTACGGGGCCCGCGACGTCGTCGTACTCAAGATCGTCAAACGGCTGCTGGACGCCGGTGTCTCGCTGCAGAGCATCCGGACGGCCGTACGGTACCTGCGCGCCGCCGACGCGGCGGACCTGCGGCGGATGACGCTCATCAGCGACGGGGCCACCGTCTACGAGTGCACGTCCCCGCACGAGGTCGTGGAGCTGCTGGAGGGCGGCCAGGGCATCTTCGGCATCGCCGTCGGCGTGGTCTTCAGCGACGTGCAGGCGGCTCTCGCGCAGCTGCACGCGGAGCGCGTCGACACCGGCGAGACGCTGGTGGGGCACAACGCGGCCGACGAGCTGGCGCGCCGCCGCAGCCGCGCCGGCTGACGCCCGGTCCGTACCGCCCGTACGGCGCCTGCACCACCGGCCCGTACGGCGCCGGCACGGCCGGCGCACGGGCGCCGGCGGGCCGATGTCGTACCCATGGGGGACCATCGCGGTGTGAGAAGCGCGCCGTCCGTCCTGCACCTGGACATGGACGCGTTCTACGCCGCCGTCGAGCAGGCCGCCAAGCCGAGCCTGGCGGGCAAGGCCGTGATCGTCGGCGGCCTCGGCCCGCGCGGCGTGGTGTCCACCGCGTCGTACGAGGCCCGCGTCTTCGGGGTGCACTCGGCGATGGCCATGGGCATGGCCCGGCGGCTCTGCCCCAACGCCGCCTTCCTCGTCCCGCGCTTCCGGCTCTACCAGCAGGTCAGCGGCCAGGTCATGGAGCTGCTCGGGGAGCTGTCGCCGCTGGTGGAGCCGCTGAGCCTGGACGAGGCGTTCGTCGACCTGGAAGCCGGCGGCACACCGCCCGACCAGGACGCGCTGCGGGGAGTGGCCGAGCGGCTGCGCGCGGACATCCGCGACGTCACCGGCCTGACCGGGTCCGTCGGGCTCGCCGCCTCCAAGATGCTCGCCAAGGTCGCCTCCGAGCTGGCCAAGCCGGACGGTCTTGTCGTGGTCCCGCCGGGCGGCGAGCGGGCGCTGCTGGGGCCCATGAGCGTGCGTACGCTGCCCGGCGTGGGCCCCGCGACGGCGGACTCGCTGCGCCGGGCCGGCATCACCACGGTCGCGGAGGTGACGGAGGCCGGCGAGGACGAGATGGTGCGGCTGCTGGGCAAGGCGCACGGCACCGGGATCCACGTCATGGCGCTGGGCCGGGACGAGCGGCCGGTGGTCGCGGACCGGGACGCCAAGTCCGTCTCCGTCGAGGACACCTTCGACGTCGACCTCACCGACCGGATCCGCATCCGCACGGAGGTCGGGCGGCTGGCGCGGCGGTGCGTGGAGCGGCTGCGCCGCGCGGAGCGCTCCGGCCGCACGGTGGTCCTGAAGGTCCGGCGGTACGACTTCGCCACCCTCACCCGCTCCGAGACGCTGCGCGGGCCCACCGACGACCCGGCCGTGGTCACCGAGGCGGCGCTGCGGCTGCTGGACGGGGTGGAGACGGCCGCCGGGGTGCGGCTGCTGGGCGTCGGCGTGAGCGGTCTGGCGGACTTCACGCAGGAGGACCTGTTCGCGCAGTCCGGTCAGGCCCCGGAGGTGCAGCACGGGCCGGTGGACGCCGACGGCCGGGT
>NZ_BAAAPF010000414.1:0-5021 GCF_039531005.1 Streptomyces synnematoformans | reverse complement strand
CCGTGGCGACGGCGTGGGCGATGCGGTCGGCGGCGGCGCGGCGGTCGGCGGCGTACGAAGCGGCGGGGGAGGGGGCGGGGGTGGGGCCCCCGGGATCGGCGTCGGGACCGGGGTCGGGGCCCGGGTGAGTGCGGAGCCGCCGCCCGACGACGTGATCGCCGCCGCCGGGCTGCTGCGGTGGCACCTGGAGCTGGCGCCGGGCGCGTCGCACACGCTGGAGCTGCGGATCGGGACCGACCAGGCGGGGCCGCGGGAGCTGCCCCCGGCCCCCTGGTCCCCGGCCGCCGCCGCGGCGGGCGACGACCCGGTGGTGGCCCCGTTGCTGGCCACCGCCCTCGACGACCTGCGGACGCTGCTGCTGCGCGACCCCGCGGAGCCGGCCGACGTCCACCTCGTCGCCGGGGTGCCGTGGCGCTGCGCGCTCGCCCCCGCCGACGCGCTCTGGGCCGCCCGCATGCTGCTCCCGTTGGGTACGCGTCTGGCCGCCGGCACCCTCCGCGCCGTCGCCCGCACCTGGCCGGCGGCCCCCGCCGCCGGCGACCCGGGGCCCGGCCGGCTGCCCGGGACCCTCCGGGACTCCGGCCCGCACCTGCCCCCGACGGCCACCGGCGTCGAGGCCACGCTCCTCTTCCCCGCCGTGCTCGCCGAGGCCCGCCGCTGGGGTCTGCCGGAGCGGGACGTCGACGGGCTCCTGCCCGCCGCCGAACGCTGCCTCGCCTGGCTCCGCGCCGCGGCGGACGACCGCGGCTACGTTCCCGACCCCGCCCCGGGCGGCCCGTACCGCTGCGAGACCCAGGCGCACGCCCACCGCGCCGCCCTTCTCGGCGCCGAACTCCTCGACGCCTGCGGCCGCCCCGGCGGCACCGGGTGGCGGCAGTGGGCCGCCGGGCTGCGCGAGCGCTTCCGCGCCGACTTCTGGACCGAGGACGTCGCCGGCGGCAGGCCCGCGGCGGCCCTCACCGCCGACGGGCGTCCGCTCACCCACCTCGGCGGTGCCGCCGCCCACCTCCTGCCCACCGCCGCGGACGCCCTCACCCGCGACCCCGCCCCCACCGCCCCGGCCACCCCGGTCACCGGCCCCACCGCCCCGGCCACCGGCACCGTCGACACCACCGGCTCCGTCGACACCGCAGGAACGGCCGCCCCTCCCGGCGCCCCCGCCGCCGCCCCAGGCGACGCCCCGAGTGCCGCCCCCGGTCTCCTCGACAAGGCCCAGGCCGGCCAGCTTGCCCGCCTCCTCGGCGGTCCCGCCCTCGACTCCGGCTGGGGCCTGCGCAGCCTCGGCGCCGCCGAACCCGGCTTCAACCCCTTCGGCCACCGCGCCGGCGCCGTGCACGTCCACGAGACCGCCGTGGCCGTTGCCGGCCTCTGCACCGCCGGCTACGACAAGGAGGCCGGCACCCTGCTCCGCGGACTCCTCGACGCCGCCGGGCACTTCGGCCACCACCTCCCCGAGATGTACGCCGGCGACCAGCGCACCGCGGGCGGCGCCCCGCTCCCGCACCCGGCCGCCTGCCGCCCGTCCGCCGTCGCGTCCGCCGCCGCCGTGCACGTCCTCACCGCGCTCGCCGGCCTCGGCCCCGACGTCCCCGCCGGCACCGTCACCGCCTGTCCGCCCCGCACGGCCCCGCTGGGCGCGCTTCAGCTGACCGGCTGGCGGCTGGCCGGCGAGCCGTTCGCCGTACGGGTCAGCCGTCTCGGCCACGCCGTCGTCGAGGAAGCCGCCCCCGGCCTCCAACTCGGCTCCTGAACACCGCCCCCTGCCCCCCCGCCGTCTCCTCGGGAAGTCCTGATTATCGTCAGGCAGACGACTATGATCCCGGCCATGCCCCCCTACGAGCCGTCCGCCTACCCCCCGTTCGCCGTCACCGTCGACCTGGTCGTGCTCACGGTGCGCCGGCACGCGCTGAGCGCGCTGATCGTCCGCCGCGGCGAGGCCCCTTTCCAGGGCCGGTGGGCGCTCCCGGGCGGCTTCGTACGCGCGGAGGAGGACCTGGCCGAGGCGGCCGCCCGCGAACTCGCGGAGGAGACCGGCCTGCACACGCACGGCCCGGTGGCGGACGACGCCCCCGCCTACGCCGCGCACCTCGAACAGCTCGCCACGTACGGCGATCCGAAGCGCGACCCCCGGATGCGCGTGGTGAGCGTGGCGCACCTGGTGCTGGCCCCGGACCTCCCCGCGCCCCGCCCCGGCGGCGACGTGGGCGGGGCCCGCTGGGCACCGGTCGAGACCCTCGTCGGGCCCGCCGCCGACGACGGGCAGGAGCACCCGCCGCTGGCGTTCGACCACCGCCGGATCCTGGCCGACGGCGTGGAGCGGGCCCGGTCGAAGATCGAGTACTCGTCGCTGGCCACGGCCTTCTGCCCGCAGGAGTTCACGGTCGGGGAGCTGCGCCGGGTGTACGAGGCGGTGTGGGGCGTCGCCCTCGATCCCCGCAACTTCCACCGCAAGGTCACGGGCACCCCCGGGTTCCTGCTGCCCACCGGCGGCACCACCACCCGGCAGGGCGGCCGTCCCGCCCAGCTCTTCCAGGCCGGCGGCGCCACGCTCCTCAACCCGCCGATGCTGCGCCCCGAAGTCTGACCGTCGAAGTCTGACCGCCGCGCACGCCGGAACCGCCCGCGCCGCCCACGACCGGCGCCCCCGCACCGCCGTCCGGACACCCGCTACGGCCCACGCCCGCCCGGACATGCACCCGTACGACCACACATCCGCAACGCCGCACCCCGCCCGGGCCCGAAATCCCGAGCCCGGGGCACCTCTTGCGCAATCATCCCTATATGTCGGATATCAACCGATTCCGGGAGGTGTGGTGATCCAGGCCATCGGACTCACGAGCAGGCCCCGCAGCGGCCGTCCCCCGGCCGTGCGCGACCTGACGTTCGAGGCTCAGGCGGGCACCGTCACCGCGCTGCTCGGCGAGCCGGGCGCGGGCAAGACCGCCGCGCTGCGCCTCATGCTCCAGCTGGACGGCGGCCGGGGCATCGCGCTCTACGACGGCCGCCCGCTGGGCCGGCTCCCCGCCCCCGCCCGCGAGGTCGGCGCCGTGCTCGGCGACGTCTCGGGCCACCCCGCCCGCACCGTGCTCGGCCACCTGCGCATGCTCGCCGCCGCCGTCGGCGTCCCCGCGGCCCGCGCCGACGCCCTGCTCACGCACGTCGGCCTCGACGCACTCGCCGACGACCGGCTCGACGCCCTCTCCCTCAGCATGGACCGCCGCCTCGGACTCGCCACCGCCCTCCTCGGCCAGCCGCACTCCCTGCTGCTCGACGACCCTGTACGCGACCTGCCCCGCCGCGAGGCGGCCTTCTACTACGGGCTGCTGCGCGAGCTGGCCGCCGCCGGCGTCTGCGTCGTGCTCGCCACCGCCCAGCCCCGCGTCGCCGCCCACTTCGCCGACCGCGTCCTGACGCTGCGCGCCGGCCGGCTCGTCGCCGACGAGGAGGCCGACGACTTCGCCCGGCTGCGGCTGCGCCCCTGCGTGATCATCAGAACGCCGCAGGCCGAGCGGTTCGCCAGCTATCTGACGCGGCAGGCCAGCACGCCGGAGCGGCGCATCGAGGTGGAGCGCCGGGACGGCGGCGCCCTGGCCGTCTACGGGACCGACAGCGCCGCCGTCGGCGAACTGGCGTACCGCAACGGCATCCTGCTGCACCAACTCACCGCCTCCTCCCACGAGTCCGTTCTCGTCGGCCCTCCCACCGCAACCGCCACCCTGGAACCCGGCACCGACACCGGCCCCGGCACAGACACCGGTACCGACACCGAGCCCGCGGACGCCACCGGCCCTACCGACCGCGCCGACCCCGCCGACGCCTCCCTCGGCGCCTCCGGCGACGCCCCCTTCGCCGGCCCGCTCCGCCGCCGCTGGCTCCCCGGCCCCGCCCACCCCCTGCGCTACGAGCTGCGCCGCGCCGCCTCCGGCTCCCGGCTGCCCCGCGTCGCCGCCGCCGGCACCCTCGCCGCCTCCGTCGCCGGAGCCGCCTTCCTCGCGCACTCCGCGGGCGGCGCCGCCGTCGCCGACGACTCCGCCGTCCGCACGCTCACCGGCTGGGCGCCGGTGTGCCCGCTGCCGCCCGCCGCGATCGGCGCCGGGCTGATCGGCGCGCACGCCTTCGGCCAGGAGTTCAGCTTCCCCTCGCTCACCCCCGCCGTCGGCGCCGTGCCGCGCCGTCTCGGCCTGCTCTTCGCCAAGCTCACCGTCAGCACGGCCGTGGCGCTGCTGCTCTTCGTCGCCGTTCTGCTCGCGGACGCCACGGCGCTGCTCGTGCTCTTCGGCGACGTCGTGGACATGCCCGCGGACGGCGGCCTGCAGCTGCTGAGTTGGGCGGGCGTGACGGTCGGCTGCGCGTGGACGGGCGTGCTGGCCGCCGGGCTGTTCACGTCGGCGTCGCTGGGGCTGGCCGCCGTGCTCACCGTGCCCGTCGCCGTCGCCCCCGGCGTGCACGCGCTGGCCGGCACCGACGCCGTACGCCGGCTCGGAGAACTCCCGCTGCAGCTCATGCGCCTGCTGCACATCCCGTGGCCGGAGGGCCGGCCGCACCTCGGCGGCGTGTTCGGCGTGCCCGCCCAACCCTTCGGGCACGCGCTGGTGTTGTCCCTCGGCGCCCTCCTCTGCGCGTACGTCCTCACCGCGGGCCGCGCCCGCTCCCTGGGGCGGGGCGGCGGTCCGGGGTTTGTCCGGAGGGTGTTCAACTCACCTGGTGATTAGCCGGTTTCCTGCCGTTTTCCCGCCGGTTCCGCGCCGGAGCGGCGTCAATGGAGGGACGCTGGGCGATCACCCTTTCGTGTGCTTTTCACCAAAGCCCTCAAGGCGGCCGGGACGCCCGCCGACAAAGGTTTCGTGAGTACCCTTGCGCAGACCATGATGACGGCCCGTTCCTCCGAGTCCGGCTTCGCCGGCCACGGGGATCTCGACCGCTACCCGTACGCGGACGGCCACCCCGCCGCCGCTCCCGCCGCCGCCCCCGCACCCCCGGCGAACGCCCCGGGCCCCGGCCCCGCCGCGCAGGCCCCCGCG
>NZ_BAAAPF010000413.1:0-5050 GCF_039531005.1 Streptomyces synnematoformans | reverse complement strand
CAGGACGAGGCGGCGCGGGGGTACGGCGGGGGTTCCGGGACCGGTGCCGCCGGCGTCCCCGGCCGCCGCCCCGGCCGCCGCCCCGGCCGCCGTCCGCCTCCGCCGCTTCGGCACCACCGCACGCGCGTACAGCGGCAGCAGCCCCGGCGCCCCGGTCAGTTCCCGTGTCTCCACCTCACGCCCCCAGCAGCGCCTGGCCGCACACCCGCAGCACCTGCCCGGTCACGGCCCCGCTCCCCGGCGCCGCGAAGTACGCCACCGCCTCCGCGACGTCCACCGGCAGCCCGCCCTGCTTCAGGCTGTTCATACGGCGGCCCGCCTCGCGGATGACCAGCGGGACCGCCGCGGTCATCCGCGTCTCGACGAACCCGGGCGCGACCGCGTTGACCGTCACGCCGCGTGCGGCCGCGGCCGGGGCGGCGGCCTGGACGTAACCGATGAGACCGGCTTTGCTGGCCGCGTAGTTGGTCTGGCCGACGTTGCCCGCGATGCCGCTGATCGAGGAGGTGCACACGACCCGGCCGCCGCCGCGCAGCAGGCCGGAGTCGAGGAGGCGGGCGGTGAGGGTCTCGACGGCGGTGAGGTTGACGCCGATGACCGCTTCCCACTGGTCGGCGCTCATCCGCCCCAGCGTCTTGTCGCGGGTGACGCCCGCGTTGTGCACGACGACGTCGACGCCGCCGTGGTGCTCGTCCAGGTACCCGGCGAGCCGGTCGCCGGCGTCCGCCGCGGTGATGTCCAGCTCCAGCGCCCCGCCGCCGATCCGGTCCGCCACCGCCCGCAGCCCGGCGGCCTGCGCGGCGACGTCCAGGCACACGACGTGCGCCCCGTCGCGGTGCAGCGTGCCGGCCACCACCGCGCCGATCCCCCGCGACGCGCCGGTGACCAGCGCCGTCTTCCCGGCCAGCGGGCGCTCCCAGTCCGCCGTCGCCGGCACCGGCGCCGTGCCGGTGACGCGCAGCGCCTGCCCCGAGACGTACGCCGAGCGGGCCGACAGCGCGAAGCGCAGCGTCGACTCCAGACCGCCCTCCGCCCCCGGCGCGACCAGCAGCAGGTGCGCGGTCGACCCGTCCCGCAGCTCCTTGCCGACCGACCTGACGAACCCCTCCAGCGCCCGCTGCGCCGCCGCCTCGCCCGGGCCGCCCGCCGCGTGCTCCGGCGGCGTGCCGACGACCACGACCCGCCCGCAGGGGGCGAGCGCGCGTATCCGGGGGTGGAGGAAGTCGTAGAGCGCCCGCAGCCGGGCGGAGGAGTCGATGCCGGTGGCGTCGAAGACCAGCGATCCGGCGGGGACGGAGGGCCCGGCCCCCGCCGCCGCCTCCGCCGGCAGCACCTCCGCGCCCGCCGATTCCAGCAGCTCGCGCAGCGTCTTGTGCATCCGCCCGCCCGCGGCGCCGCCGAGGACGACGGGCCCGCGGGCCACGGGCTGCCCCGGCCGGTACCGCTCCAGCCCCGCGGGCCGCGGGAGGCCGAGCCGCCTGGCGACGAAGGCCCCGGCCGGCCGGCTCGTGAGTTTCTGGTAGCGATCGGCCATTGGATTTCTCCCTACGCCTGAGTAAGTTTACTCCAGAGTAAGGAAGCGTAGGAACCGGCCCGCGGCAGCACAAGCCGCGGCGGCGAAGCGACGGAGGAGCGTGGCGATGACGGCACCGGTGAACGCGGGAGCGGGCGGGCGCGGCAGCAGCGGCGGCGCGGGCGCGCGCCGCGTCGCGATCGTCGGCGGCAACCGGATCCCCTTCGCCCGCGCGGACGGCGCGTACGCCACCGCGGCCAACCAGGAGATGCTCTCCGCCGCCCTCGACGGCCTCGTCGAGCGGTACGGGCTCGGCGGCGCGCTGCTCGACGAGTTCGTCGCCGGCGCCGTGCTCAAGCACAGCCGCGACTTCAACCTGGCCCGCGAGGTCGTCCTCGGCAGCAGGCTCGACCACCGCACCCCCGCGTACGATGTCCAGCAGGCCTGCGGCACCGGCCTGGAGACCGTGATCCTCGTCGCCAACAAGATCGCGCTCGGCCAGATCGACGCGGGCGTCGGCGGCGGCGTCGACACCGCCAGCGACGCCCCCCTCGGCCTCAACGACGGCCTGCGCCGGGTGCTGCTCGCCGCGCGCCGGCAGCAGACCCTCGGCCGGCGCGCCGCCGCCCTCGCCGGGCTGCGCCCGCGGCACGTCGTCCCCGACATCCCGCGCAACGCCGAGCCGCGCACCGGTCTTTCCATGGGCGAGCACGCCGCGCGCACCGCCCGCGAGTGGCGGGTGCCGCGCGCCGCGCAGGACGAGCTGGCCGCCACCAGCCACCGCCGGCTGGCCGCGGCGTACGACGCGGGCTTCTTCGACAGCCTGCTCACGCCCTTCCGCGGGCTGGAGCGCGACCAGAACCTGCGCCCCGGCTCCACGCCGGAGAAACTGGCCCGGCTGGGGCCCGTGTTCGGGACCGACGCGCCCGACGCCACCATGACCGCCGGCAACTCCACCCCGCTCACCGACGGCGCCGCCACCGTGCTGCTCGCCAGCGAGGAGTGGGCCGCGGCACGCGGGCTGCCGGTGCTGGCGTACCTCACGCACGCGCGCACCGGCGCGGTCGACTTCGTCGACGGTCCGGACGGGCTGCTGATGGCGCCGGCGTTCGTGGTCCCGCGGCTGCTGGCCGACGCCGGCCTGGACCTGGCGGACCTCGGCCTGTACGAGATCCACGAGGCGTTCGCCTCCCAGGTGCTCGCCACCCTCGCCGCCTGGGAGGACCCGGTGTTCTGCACGGAGCGCCTGGGCCGCGAGGGGCCGCTGGGCGCCGTCGACCGGGAGCGGCTGAACGTCGCCGGCTCCTCGCTCGCCGCCGGGCACCCCTTCGCCGCGACCGGCGGGCGGATCGTCGCGACACTGGCGAAGCTGCTGCACGAGCGGGCGGCGGAGCGCGCGGGTGCGGGCGGCGACGACGCCGCGCCCGTACGCGGGCTGATCTCCGTCTGCGCCGCCGGCGGGCAGGGCGTCACGGCCCTGCTCGAAGCCTGAACCTCCGCTACCGAAAAGGAGCGAAAGTGGGCGTACGAAAGGACCTGAAGACCGCGAAGAAGCGGTGGGACCTCGCCGGGCGCGCCCCCGTCGAGGTGACGCGGGACGACGGCGTCGTACGCCGGGCCGCCGCCCCCCGGCTCGCCGCACCGCCCCCCGACGCCGGCAGCGCCGTCGCCGACATCCCCTACACCAACGCCGCCGAGGCCCCCGGCGCCCCCGTGATCCGCCGCAAGGCCGGCGGCCGGTGGGTCCCGGTCACCGCGTCCGCGTTCGCCGACGAGGTCACGGCGGTGGCGAAGGGCCTCGTCGCCGCCGGTCTTGAACCCGGCGGCCGGGTCGCGATCATGTCCCGTACGCGCTACGAGTGGTGCGTGCTGGACTTCGCCGTCTGGGCCGCCGGCGGCCAGTCCGTGCCCGTGTACCCCACCTCCTCGGCCGACCAGGTCGAGTGGATCCTGCGCGACTCCGGCACCCGCTTCGTCGTCGCCGAGTCCGCGGACAACGAGCGGACCGTACGCACCGCCGCCGCCGAGGCGCGCGTCTGGCAGCTCGACGCCGGCGGGCTCGGCGAGCTGAAGGACCTCGGCCGGGACGTACCGGACGACGAGGTCGCCCGCCGCCGCGCCGCCCTCACCCCCGGCACCGTCGCCACCGTCTGCTACACCTCCGGCACCACCGGCCTCCCCAAGGGCTGTGTCCTCACCCACGGCAACCTGTACGCCGAGGCCGCCAACAGCGTCGAGCTGCTGCACCCGATCTTCAAGGAGGTCACCGGGCAGACCGCGGCGACGCTCCTCTTCCTGCCGCTGGCGCACATCCTCGGCCGGACGATCCAGATAGCGTGCCTGTCCGCGCGCATCGAGATCGGCCACTGGCCGTCGATCAGACCCGACGAGCTGCGCCCGGAGTTCAAGGTCTTCAAGCCGACGTTCCTCGTCGGCGTCCCGTACCTCTTCGAGAAGATCCACGACACCGGGCGGGAGATGGCCGAGAAGCTCGGCCGCGGGTCGTCCTTCGACCGCGCCGACCGCATCGCGGTGCGCTACGGCGAGGCGTCCCTGAACAGGTTCCTCGGCACCGGCAAGGGCCCCGGCCCCGGGCTGACACTGGCGTGGGGGCTGTACGAGCTGCTGGTCTACCGGCGCATCCGCAAGGAGTTGGGCGGCCGGCTCCACTACGCCCTCAGCGGCGGCTCCCCGCTCGACCGCAACCTCAACCTCTTCTTCTACGCCGCGGGCGTCGTGATCTACGAGGGCTACGGTCTCACCGAGACCTCCGCCGCCGCCACCCTCACCCCGCCGCTGCGCCCCCGCCCCGGCACCGTGGGCCGGCCGCTGCCGGGGACGGCGGTGCGGATCGCGGACGACGGCGAGGTGCTGGTCAAGGGCGGCATCGTCTTCGACGGGTACTGGCGGAACGCGGCGGCGACCGGGGAGGTGCTGGCCGACGGCTGGTTCGCCACCGGCGACCTCGGCGCGCTGGACGAGGACGGCTATCTGACGATCACCGGGCGGAAGAAGGACATCCTCATCACCACCGGCGGCAAGAACGTCTCGCCCGCGGTGCTGGAGGACCGGATGCGCAGCCGGCCGCCGGTGGGGCAGGTGATGGTCGTCGGCGACAAACGGCCGTACGTGGCGGCGCTGGTGACGCTGGAGCCGGAGGCGCTGGCGCACTGGCTGGCGGTGCGCAAGCGGCCGCGGGACACGCCGGCCGCCCGGCTGCGGGACGATCCGGAGCTGCGGGCGGACGTGCAGCGGGCGGTGGACTACGCGAACGAGGCGGTGTCGCGGGCGGAGTCGGTGCGCCGGTTCGCGATCGTGGCCGGGGAATTCACGGAGGAGAACGGGATGCTGACGCCGTCGCTGAAGGTGCGGCGGCACGCGGTGGCGGAGGCGTACGCGGCGGAGATCGAGGCACTGTACGAGGGGTAGCCGCCGGGCGGCGCGGGCTGAGACGGCGTTGTCGGTGAGGCGGCATACCCTGGGCGGGGGTGCGGCGTCGGGGTGGCGGTCTGTCGCCGGGTGGGTCGGGTGCGGGGG
>NZ_BAAAPF010000412.1:0-5065 GCF_039531005.1 Streptomyces synnematoformans | reverse complement strand
CCGGCACCGTCGCCGGCGGCCGGCTCGGCGACACCGGGCGGCTCCTGGCCGGCGCCGCCGCCGCGCCCGACTTCGCCGCCACCGCCGCCGGCCTCGCCCGCCGCGCCCGCAGCACCGCCGCCGCCCACGGCGCCGTCGAACGCGCCATCGCCCACACCCTCTACGAGCACGCCGCCCGCGGCGAACGCGCCCGCATCGCCCGCGAACTCCACGACGTCGTCGCCCACCACATCTCGATGATCTCCGTACAGGCCGAGACGGCCCGCCTCACCACCCCCGGCCTCCCCGACGAAGGTGCCCGCCGGCTCCGCGACATCGGCGACACCGCCCGCACCGCCCTCACCGAGATGCGCCGGCTCCTCGGCGTGCTGCGCGAAGACGCCGGCGCCGACCCCGCGGAACGCCGCCCCCCGCCCGGCCTCGCCCAGCTCAACGAACTCCTCGACGACGCCCGCGACGCCGCCGGCTCCGCGGTACGGCTCATCGTCAGCGGCTCCGTACACCCCCTCGGCACCGGCGTCGAACTCACCGCGTACCGCATCGTGCAGGAAGCCCTCACGAACGCCCGCCGGCACGCCCCCGGCGCGGCCGTCGACGTCGAGCTGCACTACGCCGAGACCGCCCTGCGCCTGCGCATCCGCGACAACGGCCCGGGCGCGCACGGCGGGGCCGGGCGCGAGGGCGGGCACGGCGGCGGGCACGGGCTGACCGGCATGCGCGAACGCGCGGCCGCCGTCGGCGGCGGCCTGCGCGGCGGCCCCGCCGCGGGCGGCGGCTTCCTGCTGGAAGCCACCCTTCCGACACAGCCGCGCGCCCCCGGCGACGCGCCCGGGAACGAGAACGTGAACGAGAACGCGAGCGAGAACGGAGCCGCGGCATGACCGGGCCGGCGGACAGCACCCCCCTGCGCGTGGTCGTCGCCGACGACCACGAGGTCGTACGCGCCGGCTTCGCCGGACTCCTCGCCAGCCAGCCCGACTTCGACGTCGTCGGCACCGCGCGCGACGGCGCCGAAGCCGTCCGCGTCTGCCGCGAACGGCGGCCCGACGTCGTCCTCATGGACGTGCGCATGCCCGGCGTCGACGGCATCGAGGCCACCGCCCGGCTCACCGCCGCCGACGGCACGGCCCCCCGGGTGCTGATCCTGACCACCTTCGACCTCGACGAGTACGTCTACGACGCCCTCGCCGCCGGCGCCGGCGGGTTCCTGCTCAAGGACGTCACCGCCGAGCAGCTCTTCGACGCCGTGCGCGTCGTCGCGGCCGGCGAAGCGCTGCTCGCGCCGGCGGTCACGCGGCGGCTGATCGCCGAGTTCGCGCGGCTGCGCGCGTCCCGGCCGCCGCGGCGCGACGGCGAGGGCGCCGGGGCACGGCTGGCGCCGCTGACGCCGCGTGAGACCGAGGTGCTGCGGCAGATCGCCGAGGGCCTGTCCAACCCCGAGCTGGCCGCCCGTCTCCACGTCGGCGAGGAGACCGTGAAGACGCACGTCAGCAGGCTGCTGGCCAAGCTCGGGCTGCGGGACCGCACGCAGGCCGTGGTCATGGCGTACGAGTCGGGCCTCGTCGTCCCCGGCGCCCGCTGACGCCCCGCCCCCGGCCCTCTGGCCCCCTGCCCCCGGCCCGTGCCCGGCGGCGCTCGGTTAGCCTCGTGACCATGCCCGGACCCATCGAACTCGTGATATTCGACTGCGACGGAGTCCTCGTCGACTCCGAGCGCATCGCCGCCGCCGCGCAGGTCACCGTCGGCGCGGAACTCGGCTGGCCGCTCACCGAAGCCGACGCCGTCGAACTGTTCATGGGCAAGTCCCAGGAATCCGTCGGCGCCATGGTCGTCGAACGCCTCGGCCCGGGCGCGGACGAGACCTGGCGCACCCGCTACTACGAGGAGTTCTACGCTGGCCTCGACCGCCTCGAAGCCGTACCCGGCGTCGTCGAGGCCCTCGACGCCCTCGCCGCCGCCGGCCTGCCGACGTGCGTCGCGTCCAGCGGCGGGCACGAGCGGATGCGCCGCACCCTCGGCCGCACCGGGCTGTACGACCGCTTCGCCGGACGCATCTACTCCGCCGCCGACGACGGCGGCCGCGGCAAACCCGCCCCCGACCTCTTCCTCCACGCGGCGCGGCAGACCGGCTACGCGCCCGGGGCGTGCGCGGTGGTGGAGGACAGCCGCTACGGCGTCCAGGCCGCGCGCGCCGCGGGGATGCGCGCGTACGGGTTCACCGGCGGGCTGTCACCGGCGTCGTGGCTGGCGGGGCCGGACACGGTGCTCTTCGACGACATGCGCAAGCTGCCGGTGCTGCTGGAGGCCGCCGGCACGGCGGCCTGACGGCGCCGCGGAGACGGCCCGTACCGCCGGGGCGACGGCCCGTACCGGCGGAAGGCCCGGCTACGCCGCCCCGCCCTCGATCCACTCGGGCGCCAGCACCGACCACACCTCGGTGTCCTGGCGCACCCCCCGGTACCGGTGGTTCGAGCGCAGCACGCCGTCCCGGCGCATGCCGAGGCGCTGGGCGACCCTGATGCTCGGGGTGTTCTCCGAGGACACCAGCCACTCCACGCGCTCCATGCCGCGCTCGCGCACCGCCCAGTCGATGATCACGCGCGCCGCGCGGGTCACCAGCCCGCGGCCCGACGCCGCCGGCTCCAGCCAGCAACCGGCCTCGCAGGTGCCCTGCGCGGCGTCGAAGACGCGGAAGAGGACGCCGCCGACGAGGCGGCCGTCGAGCCAGATGCCGTAGAGGCGGCCGGTGTCGGAGGCGGTCTTGTCGGCGTACGACTGGAGCCACGCGCGGGCGGAGTCGAGGTCGGCGGCGGCGTCGGAGAGGCCGATGTGCCGGCCGATGAACGCGCGGCCGCGGTCCATGTGGGCGAGGAACTCCTCGGCCTGCCACGGCTCCAGCGGCCGCAGCTCGGCACCTTCGTCACCCAGGGGTACAGCGAACATCCCGTCCTCCCGTGTCAGCGTTCGACACCGCGATCCTCGCACGGGCGCGGGAGAGCCCCGCAGGTCACCCGCCCGGCGCCGCCGGGTGCGCGGCCCGGGCCGCGTCCCCCAGGGCGGCGACGCACGCCCGCACCGCCGGGCTCTCCGCCCGCGACCGCCACGCCGCCTGCACCGTACGCCGCACCGCCGGCCGCACCGGCACGAACCGCACCCCCGGCGGACACGGCCGCTGCCCCATCTCCGGTACGAGCGACACGCACAGCCCGCCGTCCACCAGCGCCAGCTGCGTGGCGTACTCCGTCACCCGGTACCGCACCTCCGGCTCCACCCCCACCTCGCGCAGCGCCTGCGTCAGCCCCTCGTACGGCTCGGTGCCGACCGGGCAGCTCGCCCACACCGCCGCCGCCCCGTCGCGCCGGTCGAGACCGCCCAGCTCGGCGAGGCCGACGCGCTCGCGGGCGGCCAGCGGGTGGGAGGCCGGCACCGCCAGCTGGACGTCCTCCACCACCAGCGTCCGCACCGCGAGCCCCTGCGGCAGCCGGATGGGCCGGCTGCTCCAGCTCTCGATGAGCAACAGGTCCAGCTCCCCGCCGACCAGCTCCGGGACCAGCTCGACGACCTCGCCGTCGACGACGGTGGGGACCAGCCGCGGGTGCGCGGCGGTGAGGTCGGTCAGCACCCCGGGCAGCAGGGCGCGCAGCGAGCTGCCGACGCCGCCGAGGCGCAGCGGGCCCAGGATCTCGTCCTGGAGGTCGGCGAGATCCGCCTCGGCCTCGGCGACCTGCGCGCAGACGCGGGCCGCGTGCGCGGCGAGCACCTTGCCGGCGTGGGTGAGGCGGACGCTGCGCCCGTACGGCTCCAGCAGCCGGTGCCCGGCCTCGCGTTCCAGCTTGGCGAGCTGCTGCGAGACGCCGGAGGCGGTGACGTGCAGCGACTCGGCGGCGCTGGCGATGGTGCCGTGGACGGCGACGGCGTCGAGGGCGCGCAGGCGCTCCAAACTGAACACCAAGCAATGCTAATGCTTTGGACTAACAAATCATCGCTTTTTCTTGGGGGAACGGGCGGGCAGAGTGGAGGGCATGCGAGTCGACGGGGAGGGCCGGGGCGGCGAGACGCTCCTCGCCCGGGCGGCCGGCCCGGCCGCGATGGTCATCGGCGGCTCGGCGTGCATCTCGCTGTCGGCGATCTTCGTGAAGCTCTCCGACGTGAACGCCGGCACCGCCGCCTTCCTGCGCTGCGTCCTGGCACTGCTGCTGCTCCTCCCCCTCGCGGCCGTCGAACTGCGCCGCCTCGGGCCGCGGGCCCGGCGGCCGGTGCTCACGGATCTGGCGGCCGGGCTGCTGCTCGGCGTCGACTTCGTCTTCTGGGCGGCCAGCATCCGGGACGTCGGCGCCTCCATCGCCACCGTGCTGCTCAACATCCAGGTCGTCGTCTTCCCGCTGCTGGCGCGGCTGCTGACCCGTACGCCGCTGCCGCGCGGCTTCTGGCTCACCGCCCCGGTGCTGCTCGCCGGGGTGGCGCTCGCGGGCGGCGCGATCGGCGACCCGGAACCGGGCAGCAGCCCCGTGACCGGCATCCTCTACGGCACGGCCGCCGGCGTCGCCTTCGCCGGCTACCTGTTCCTCACCCGCCTCCCGGGCGCCCGCCCCCGCCCCGCCAGCGGCTCCCCCCTCCCCCCTCCGCCCCGTCCCCGCCCGCACGTCGCCGTGCCGGTGTGCACCGCGACGTTCTCCGCCGGCGTCGCCTCCGGGGTCCTCGGCGCGCTCTGGACCGGGATCGACGTGACGCCCGGGCCCGCCGCCCTCGGCTGGCTGGCGGCCATGGCCGCGCTCGGCCAGGTCCTCGCCCTGCTCCTCGTCACCCCCGCGCTGGCCCGGCTCGCCCCGGCGACGGGAGCCGCGCTGCTCCTGCTGCAGCCGGTACTCGCCGTCGCCGACGCCGCCGCCTTCTTCGGCGCCCCCCCCACGGCGACGCAGTACGCCGGCTGCGTACTGGTCATCGCCACCGTCTGGTACGCCACCCGCGCCGCCGGCAACCGCCGCGGCGGCAACCGCGCCGGAGGGGACCGCGCCGGAGGCGACCGCGGCGGCGGCGACCGCGGCGGCGGCAACCGCGCCGGAGG
>NZ_BAAAPF010000411.1:0-5180 GCF_039531005.1 Streptomyces synnematoformans | reverse complement strand
TTTGATGGAAGTGTCCGTTCTTTGAGAACTCAACAGTGTGCCAAGTAGTCGATGCCAAGTGTTTGTGAAACACAGCATTACAGCAGTAGCGAGGCAGACTCGTTCTGTGGTGCTTTGATTCTGGTTGAAGCATTTACGGAGAGTTTGATCCTGGCTCAGGACGAACGCTGGCGGCGTGCTTAACACATGCAAGTCGAACGATGATCCGGTTTCGGCCGGGGATTAGTGGCGAACGGGTGAGTAACACGTGGGCAATCTGCCCTGCACTCTGGGACAAGCCCTGGAAACGGGGTCTAATACCGGATGGTCACCATTGGGCGCATGTCTGGTGGTGGAAAGCTCTGGCGGTGCAGGATGGGCCCGCGGCCTATCAGCTTGTTGGTGGGGTGATGGCCTACCAAGGCGACGACGGGTAGCCGGCCTGAGAGGGCGACCGGCCACACTGGGACTGAGACACGGCCCAGACTCCTACGGGAGGCAGCAGTGGGGAATATTGCACAATGGGCGCAAGCCTGATGCAGCGACGCCGCGTGAGGGATGACGGCCTTCGGGTTGTAAACCTCTTTCAGCAGGGAAGAAGCCTTTCGGGGTGACGGTACCTGCAGAAGAAGCGCCGGCTAACTACGTGCCAGCAGCCGCGGTAATACGTAGGGCGCAAGCGTTGTCCGGAATTATTGGGCGTAAAGAGCTCGTAGGCGGCTTGTCGCGTCGGATGTGAAAGCCCGGGGCTTAACCCCGGGTCTGCATTCGATACGGGCAGGCTGGAGTTCGGTAGGGGAGATCGGAATTCCTGGTGTAGCGGTGGAATGCGCAGATATCAGGAGGAACACCGGTGGCGAAGGCGGATCTCTGGGCCGATACTGACGCTGAGGAGCGAAAGCGTGGGGAGCGAACAGGATTAGATACCCTGGTAGTCCACGCCGTAAACGGTGGGCACTAGGTGTGGGCGGCATTCCACGTCGTCCGTGCCGTAGCTAACGCATTAAGTGCCCCGCCTGGGGAGTACGGCCGCAAGGCTAAAACTCAAAGGAATTGACGGGGGCCCGCACAAGCGGCGGAGCATGTGGCTTAATTCGACGCAACGCGAAGAACCTTACCAAGGCTTGACATACGCCGGAAACACCCGGAGACGGGTGCCCCCTTTGTGGTCGGTGTACAGGTGGTGCATGGCTGTCGTCAGCTCGTGTCGTGAGATGTTGGGTTAAGTCCCGCAACGAGCGCAACCCTTGTCCTGTGTTGCCAGCACGCTCTTTCGGGGGTGGTGGGGACTCACGGGAGACTGCCGGGGTCAACTCGGAGGAAGGTGGGGACGACGTCAAGTCATCATGCCCCTTATGTCTTGGGCTGCACACGTGCTACAATGGCCGGTACAATGAGCTGCGATGCCGCAAGGTGGAGCGAATCTCAAAAAGCCGGTCTCAGTTCGGATTGGGGTCTGCAACTCGACCCCATGAAGTCGGAGTCGCTAGTAATCGCAGATCAGCATTGCTGCGGTGAATACGTTCCCGGGCCTTGTACACACCGCCCGTCACGTCACGAAAGTCGGTAACACCCGAAGCCGGTGGCCCAACCCCCTTGTGGGGAGGGAGCCGTCGAAGGTGGGACTGGCGATTGGGACGAAGTCGTAACAAGGTAGCCGTACCGGAAGGTGCGGCTGGATCACCTCCTTTCTAAGGAGCACCGTGCCGTTTGGTGGGCAGATGTCCCACACGGCCAGCTCATGGGTGGAACATCGACTACGTATCACGGCGCACTGTTGGGTATCTGAGAGCACGGGCCCTTTGTATGGGGGTTTGGTCTCTTAGGGTTGTTGTTTGAGAACTGCACAGTGGACGCGAGCATCTGTGGCCAAGTTTTTAAGGGCGCATGGTGGATGCCTTGGCACCAGGAACCGATGAAGGACGTGGGAGGCCGCGATAGGCCCCGGGGAGCTGTCAACCGAGCTGTGATCCGGGGGTGTCCGAATGGGGAAACCCGGCAGTCGTCATGGGCTGTCACCCGCTGCTGAATGTATAGGCAGTTGGGAGGGAACGCGGGGAAGTGAAACATCTCAGTACCCGCAGGAAGAGAAAACAACAGTGATTCCGGGAGTAGTGGCGAGCGAAACCGGATGAGGCTAAACCGTGTGTGTGTGATACCCGGCAGGGGTTGCGCATGCGGGGTTGTGGGAGTTTACGTGACTGGTCTGCCGGCTGGTCGGCGAGTGAGAAACCGTACGTGTAGGCGAAGGGCATGCGAAAGGCCCGGCGTAGAGGGTAAGACCCCCGTAGTCGAAACGTGTGCGGCTCGTTGTGAACCACCCAAGTAGCACGGGGCTCGAGGAATCTCGTGTGAATCTGGCGGGACCACCCGCTAAGCCTAAATATTCCCTGGTGACCGATAGCGGATAGTACCGTGAGGGAATGGTGAAAAGTACCGCGGGAGCGGAGTGAAAGAGTACCTGAAACCGTGTGCCTACAAGCCGTGGGAGCGTCGCATGCAGCAACTTGTTTGCTGTGTGTCGTGACTGCGTGCCTTTTGAAGAATGAGCCTGCGAGTTAGCGGTGTGTAGCGAGGTTAACCCGTGTGGGGTAGCCGTAGCGAAAGCGAGTCCTAGCGGGGCGATGTGAGTTGCACGCTCTAGACCCGAAGCGGGGTGATCTAGCCATGGGCAGGGTGAAGCGGCTGTAAGAGGTCGTGGAGGCCCGAACCCACCAGGGTTGAAAACCTGGGGGATGACCTGTGGTTAGGGGTGAAAGGCCAATCAAACTCCGTGATAGCTGGTTCTCCCCGAAATGCATTTAGGTGCAGCGTCGTGTGTTGCTTGCCGGAGGTAGAGCTACTGGATAGGCGATGGGCCTTACCGGGTTACTGACCTTAGCCAAACTCCGAATGCCGGTAAGTTGAGCGCGGCAGTGAGACTGCGGGGGATAAGCTCCGTGGTCGAGAGGGAAACAGCCCAGAGCATCGACTAAGGCCCCTAAGCGTATGCTAAGTGGGAAAGGATGTGGAGTCGCAGAGACAACCAGGAGGTTGGCTTAGAAGCAGCCATCCTTGAAAGAGTGCGTAATAGCTCACTGGTCAAGTGATTCCGCGCCGACAATGTAGCGGGGCTCAAGCATACCGCCGAAGTCGTGTCACTCCAGCAGGACGGCTAACGCCGGCTGGGGTGGGTAGGGGAGCGTCGTGTGCCGGGTGAAGCCGCACTGGAAGGTAGTGGTGGACGGTTCGCGAGTGAGAATGCAGGCATGAGTAGCGATACACACGTGGGAAACGTGTGCGCCGATTGACTAAGGGTTCCTGGGTCAAGTTGATCTGCCCAGGGTAAGTCGGGGCCTAAGGCGAGGCCGACAGGCGTAGTCGATGGATAACCGGTTGATATTCCGGTACCCGCTGTGGAGCGCCAAACATTGAATCAGGTGATGCTAAGCCCGTGAAACCCCCCTGTTGTGCTCTTCGGAGTGTGGTGGGGTGTGGTGGAGCCGGTGACCCGAGCTTGTAGTAGGTGAGTGATGGGGTGACGCAGGAAGGTAGTCCAGCCCGGGCGGTGGTTGTCCCGGGGTAAGGGTGTGGCCCGTTGTGCAGGTAAATCCGTGCAACATTGAGGGTGAGACCTGATGCCGAGCCGATTGTGGTGAAGTGGATGATCCTATGCTGTCGAGAAAAGCCTCTAGCGATGTTTCATGGCGGCCCGTACCCGAAACCGACTCAGGTGGTCAGGTAGAGTATACCGAGGCGTTCGGGTGAACTATGGTTAAGGAACTCGGCAAAATGCCCCCGTAACTTCGGGAGAAGGGGGGCCGCTTCCGGTGATGGCCTTTACGGTCGGAGCTGGGGGTGGCCGCAGAGACCAGCGAGAAGCGACTGTTTACTAAAAACACAGGTCCGTGCGAAGCTGTAAGGCGATGTATACGGACTGACGCCTGCCCGGTGCTGGAACGTTAAGGGGACCGGTTAGTCACTCCTTGGGGGTGGCGAGGCTGAGAACTTAAGCGCCAGTAAACGGCGGTGGTAACTATAACCATCCTAAGGTAGCGAAATTCCTTGTCGGGTAAGTTCCGACCTGCACGAATGGCGTAACGACTTCTCGACTGTCTCAACCATAGGCCCGGTGAAATTGCATTACGAGTAAAGATGCTCGTTTCGCGCAGCAGGACGGAAAGACCCCGGGACCTTTACTACAGCTTGATATTGGTGTTCGGTTCGGCTTGTGTAGGATAGGTGGGAGACTGTGAAGCAATCACGCCAGTGGTTGTGGAGTCGTCGTTGAAATACCACTCTGGTCGTGTTGGATGTCTAACCTGGGTCCGTGATCCGGATCGGGGACAGTGTCTGGTGGGTAGTTTAACTGGGGCGGTTGCCTCCTAAAGGGTAACGGAGGCGCCCAAAGGTTCCCTCAGCCTGGTTGGTCATCAGGTGGTGAGTGTAAGTGCACAAGGGAGCTTGACTGCGAGACTGACGGGTCGAGCAGGTGCGAAAGCAGGGACTAGTGATCCGGCGGTGGCTTGTGGGAGCGCCGTCGCTCAACGGATAAAAGGTACCCCGGGGATAACAGGCTGATCTTCCCCAAGAGTCCATATCGACGGGATGGTTTGGCACCTCGATGTCGGCTCGTCGCATCCTGGGGCTGGAGTCGGTCCCAAGGGTTGGGCTGTTCGCCCATTAAAGCGGCACGCGAGCTGGGTTTAGAACGTCGTGAGACAGTTCGGTCCCTATCCGCTGCGCGCGTAGGAGTCTTGAGAAGGGCTGTCCCTAGTACGAGAGGACCGGGACGGACGGACCTCTGGTGTGCCAGTTGTTCTGCCAAGGGCATGGCTGGTTGGCTACGTTCGGGAGGGATAACCGCTGAAAGCATCTAAGCGGGAAGCCTGCTTCGAGATGAGGACTCCCACCCCCATGTGGGGTTAAGGCCCCCTGTAGACGACGGGGTTGATAGGCCGGATCTGGAAGCCCTGTGAGGGGTGGAGGTGACCGGTACTAATAGGCCGAGGGCTTGTCCATAGCTGCTTGCGTCCACTGTGTGAGTTCTGAGACAACAACCCTGCTGTCGAAGTGGGAGCTGTGTTGTGTGTTTCATGGTGTTTCGGTGGTCATAGCGTTGGGGAAACGCCCGGTCTCATTCCGAACCCGGAAGCTAAGCCCGACCGCGCCGATGGTACTGCACGGGGGACCGTGTGGGAGAGTAGGTCACCGCCGAACAA
>NZ_BAAAPF010000410.1:0-5201 GCF_039531005.1 Streptomyces synnematoformans | reverse complement strand
CCGCCGCCGCCCGTGCCCGCACCGCCCCGGGAACCGGCGCCCGCCCGCCGCCGTCCGCGCCCCGGCCGCCCGGTCCCGCCGCCGCCTCAGGCGGCCTTCGCGCGCAGGAAGCTGCGCAGCCGCGCCAGCGGCCAGGTGTTGACGACGTCCTCCGCCGTCAGCCAGCCGCGCTGGGCGATGCCCGCGCCGTAGCGCATGTTCGCCAGGTCCGGCACCGAGT
Source organism: Streptomyces synnematoformans (assembly GCF_039531005.1). Taxonomy (NCBI): domain Bacteria; kingdom Bacillati; phylum Actinomycetota; class Actinomycetes; order Kitasatosporales; family Streptomycetaceae; genus Streptomyces; species Streptomyces synnematoformans. The sequence continues at coordinate 4,981 of NZ_BAAAPF010000410.1, read as the reverse complement.
GCGCGTCGCTGTCCACGGCGAACTTCACGCCGTGGCCCCGCGCCCGCAGGATCAGCTCGTCCGGCAGGTCGAGCCGGTTCGGGTGCGCGTTGACCTCCAGCGCCGTGCCCGTACGGGCACACGCCGCGAAGATCTCGTCCCAGTCCGCGTCGACCGCCGGCCGCCTGCCGGCCTTGCGGGTGGTGGGGTGGCCGATGACGTGCACGTGCGGGTTCTCCACCGCGGCGAGGAAGCGCCGGGTCATCTCGTCCCTCGGCTGCGTGAAGTGCGAGTGCACCGAGGCCACGCACACGTCGAACGTCTCCAGGAACTCGCCGGGCCAGTCGACCGAGCCGTCCGGCGCGATGTTCAGCTCCGTGCCGTGCAGCAGCCGCAGCCCGCCCGAGCGCCGCCGGCTGCGCGCGTCCAGCTCCGCGACCCGCTCGCGCTGCGCGAGCATCCGCTCCTTCGTCATGCGCTGCATGCGCAGCTCGGGCGCGTGGTCGGTGATCGCGTAGTAGGAGTAGCCGCGCCGCCGGGCGGCGTCCACCATCGCCTCCAGCGAGTCGATGCCGTCGGTGAGGTCGGTGTGGGTGTGCAGGTCGCCGCGGAGATCGGACTCCGCCAGCGGCTCCGGCAGCTCGCCGCGGGCCGCCGCCTCGATCTCCCCGCGGTCCTCGCGCAGCGGCGGCGGGATCCACGGCAGGCCGAGGCGGGCGTACACGTCCTCCTCGGTCGCGACCCGGATGCGGCGGCCGCTGCGGGCGTGGAAGAGGCCGTACTCCGACAGCTTCAGCTTCTTGCGCACCGCGATCTCGCGGAGCCGGATGTTGTGCTCCTTGGATCCGGTGAAGTACTGCAGCGCCGCGCCCCACGCGTCCGGCGGCACCACCCGCAGGTCCACCTGGACGCCGTCGGCGGTGCGGATGCTCGTCTTCGTCCCGCCCGTGCCGATGACCTCACCGACCACCGGCAGCCCGGTGAACGCCGCCGTCAGCGGCCCGGAGTCCGCCGCGGCGGCGAGTACGTCGAGGTCCCCGGCGGTCCCGCGGCGCCGGCGCAGCGAGCCCGCGTACGTGCAGCGCTCGCAGCCCGGCACCTCCGCCAGCCGCGCGACGACGTCCTCGGCCAGCGCGAGCGCGGTGTCGACCGGGATCCGGCCGGTGGCCGCGCGGAGCAGGTCGATGCCGTGCAGCAGCTTCTCCTCGCTCTTCGGCCCGAAGCCCTTCAGGCCGCGCAGCCGGTGCTCGCCGATCGCCGCGGCCAGCTCGTCGACGGACGAGACGCCCAGCTCCTCGTACAGGACGAGCGCCCGCTTGGGGCCGAGCGCGGGGATCGCGGTCAGCTCCCGGACCCCGGCCGGGATCCGCTCGCGGGCCTCGTCGACCGCCGCCACCCGGCCCGTACGCAGGTACTCGCCGATCTTGCCGGCGATGGACGCGCCCACCCCGGGGATCGCCTTGAGGGCCTTGGCGTCCAGCCCGGAGACGTCGGCGGAGTGGCCGCCGACCGCGCGGGCGGCGCGCTCGTAGGCGCGCGCCTTGAAGGCGTCGCCGCCGGTGATGGACAGCAGGTCGGCGTACTCCTGCAGGAGCGCGGCGACCTCCTCGTTGGACGCCACCTCGGCTCACCTCGGTCCGTGTCGCGGTGCGTACGGGCGTACGGCAGCGGGGCCGGCGCTCGGCGACGCTCCCGTGCCGACAAGCATGCCGCCGATCGCCGCTCCCCGCCGCCCGGGCGCGGGGCGGGAAAACCGCTGGCGCCACGTGTGCGTAACTGCATACGCTTCCAGCACACCAGGTGACCGGTACCGACCAGGGAGGTGAGGGCCATGACCGAAGCCGTCAGGGGCACAGTCCCCGCAGGCCAGCCGCACGCCCGCGCCGCTCTGAAGGGTCACTCCGTTGACACACCACCCCGCCTCCCGTCCCCTGGCCGCGTACGGCTGGGATGAGGCCGCCGCCGACGCCTTCGCGCCGTACGAGTCCGAAGGGCTGATCCCGGCCCGCATCGCGCGGGTCGACCGCGGCTCCTGCCTCGCCCTCACCGACACCGGCCCGGTACGCGCCACCACCGCCCGCCTCGCCGGAGCCGACCGCGCCGCCGGCCGCACCGCCGACCTCACCCGGCTGCCCTGCACCGGCGACTGGGCGGCGCTCGAACCGGGCGCCCACCCCGCCGTACGGGCCCTGCTGCCGCGCCGCACGGCCTTTCTGCGCTCGGCGTCGTCCAAACGCTCCGTGGGCCAGGTCATCGCCGCCAACGTCGACCACGCCGTCATCGCCGTCTCGCTGGCGGCGACGCGCGCCGCCGACACCGAACCGGCGCGCCTGGAGCGGATGCTGTCGCTCGCCTGGTCCAGCGGCGCCCAGCCGCTGGTCGTCCTCACCAAGGCCGACCTGGTCGACGACCCCGCCGTCCTCGACCACCTCCTCGCCGACACCGCGGAGGTCGCGCCCGGCACCGCCGTCCTCGCGGTCAGCGCCGCCACCGGCGCGGGCGTCCCGCAGCTGGCCGCCGCGCTGGCGACCGGCACCTCCGTGCTCCTCGGCGCTTCCGGAGCCGGGAAGTCCACCCTCGCCAACACCCTGCTCGGCGCGGCCGCCCAGCAGGTCCACGCGGTACGCGACGCCGACGGCAAGGGCCGGCACACCACCGTCACCCGCGACCTGCTGCCCCTGCCCGGCGGCGGCGTCCTCATCGACACCCCGGGCCTGCGCGGCGTCGGGCTGTGGGAGGCCGACGACGGGCTGGGCCAGGTCTTCGCCGAGATCGAGGAACTGGCCGAACGCTGCCGCTTCCACGACTGCACGCACGAGGCCGAGCCGGGCTGCGCGGTCGTCGCGGCGCTGGAGAACGGCGACCTGCACCCGCGCCGGCTGGAGAGCTACCGCAAGCTGCAGCGCGAGAACGCCCGCATCGCGGCCCGCACGGACCTGCGGCTGCAGGCGGAGCGGCGCCGGGAGTGGAAGCGCCGCGACGCGGCGGACCGCGAGGGGCGGGCGCGCAAGGGGAGGGGCTGAGACCCGGCGCCGGCCGGCGGTGCCGCCGGGGCGCCGGGACGACGCACGTGGGGGGTGCCCCCGGTCACCTGTCCGGGGGCCGCTCCGCGGACCAGCCGCGTTCGTGCGCGTACCAGCCCAGCTGCAGCCGGGTGTGCACCCCGGCGATCTCCATCAGCCGCTTCACCCGCCGCTGCACGGTCCGCAGCCCCAGGTCCAGCTGCTTGGCGGCGCTCGCGTCCGTGAGCCCCGCCAGCAGCAGCCCGAGGATCTGCAGGTCCACCGCGTCCGGCCCGTCCGGCCGCTGCTCCGCCACCGCCGCCCCGCCCGCGGCCAGCCGAAGAGGCAGCGCCTGCCGCCACAGACTCTCGAAGAGCCCCGTGAGCGACTCCAGCAGCCCGCTCGCGTGCACCACCAGCGCCGCCGGCTCGCCCGCCTCGGCGGACATCGGCACCATCGCCGTCGCCCCGTCCGCGATCACCAGCTTCGTCGGCACCACGTCCGCGACCCGCAACTCCTCGTTCCGGCGCAGCGCCTCCGTCGCCTCGGTCACCGTGCCGGGGGCGAGCAGCCGGGAGCGCTCCAGCACCACCCGGAAGCGCACGCCGCGGCCAGCGGCCTTCTCCTCCGCGGTGTTGTCCTGGCTGCGCACCGCCAGCGGCTCCCGCGTGACGAGCGCGCAGACCTCCTGCTCGGCGCCGAGCTGCAGCTGCAGGAACCGGTGGGCCACCGCTCCCGCGCCGGTCACCACCTCGACCAGGTCGTGTACGTCGGCGGGCTCGCCGGCCTCCGCGCGGTACTCCTCCGCGAGCAGCGCCGCGGCCAGCTCGGCGCGCTCCAGCTCGTGCCGCTGCTGGATGAGCAGGGCCCCCAGCGCCACCGACGGCGGCGCCGCCACCCAGCGGCCCGGCCGCGCCGACGACTGCGCCGCCAGCCCGTGCTGCTCCAGCCGCCGCAGCGTCCGCACCGCCTCCGGCTCGGGCAGCGTCAACCGCCGCGCCAGCTCGGGGACGTCGGCCGCGCCGAGTGCGACCAGCGCGCGGTAGGCCGACTCCTGTACGTCGTCGAGTCCGATGGCACCGAGCACCTGCACATCCTGACCGCACCGGAGGGTCGGGTGGAAGGCCCTTGCCGTGATCTTGCGGGTCCGGCCGTTGCGGACCCGGGAGGCGGGGAAGAATAGGGGCATGGATCGGCAGGGGGAGACGGCGGGGGAACGCCGCACCGAGGACGACTGGTGGCACGACCTGTACGCGGAGGGGGTGCCGGACACCGGGCCGCAGCGGGCCGGGGACACCCTCGACGACCGCTTCGCGTCGGTGGCCAGGGCGGTGGACGAGGAGGCGGAGCCGCCCCCGGCGGCGCCCCCGGGCCCGGCGGGGACGTCGCGGCCGTCGGCGGCGGAGCCGTACGACCAGATGCGGGACCCCGACTACCCGCCGCCGACGCCGTCCGCCGCCGCGGCGGCGGCGCCGTCGGTGGCGGGCGTCCCGGGCTTCACGGAGCGCGCGGAATCTGAACCGGAACCGGAGCCGGAACCGGAACCGGAACCTGAGTCCGCCGCCGCGCCGGCGCGCGGGGGCGGGTGGACGGACGACGTGTTCGCGGGTCTGCGCGAGGATCTGCGGACGGAGCGGCGGCCGTTGGAACCCGCGGAAGCGCGGTCCGCGGACCCGGCGGAGCCCGTTGACGCCGTGGAGACGGCGCGGCCCGTGGAGACCGAGGACGCGGTGGAGACCGCGGATCCCGAGGACGCGTGGTCCGTCCCTGAGCGCGAGCCGGCCACGGAGCCGGAGCCGTACCTACCGACCGCCCCGCGGGCGCCGGCGGAGCCCGCCCCCGCGGACGAGGCGGAGCCCGGCCCGAGAGAGCCCGCGGAACCCGCCCCGTGGCCGTGGGAGACCCCGAACGGGGATCCGGCGGAAGCGGCACCGCCCGCGGACCGGGAGTCCGCCGCCCCCGCGCCGGCACGCCCGGAGCCCGCCGAGGCGCCCCACGCG
>NZ_BAAAPF010000409.1:0-5219 GCF_039531005.1 Streptomyces synnematoformans | reverse complement strand
TCGCGGGTGCGGCGGACGGCGGCGGTGGCGGCGTCGACGGCGGCGCGGCCCTCGTGCAGCAGCATCTCCCCGGCCCCGGTCAGCGCGACGCCGCGGCGGTCGCGCACCAGCAGCCGGACGCCGAGGCGCCGTTCGAGCTGCTGGACCGCCCGGGACAGCGGCGGCTGGGCCATGCCGAGGCGTTCGGCGGCGCGGCCGAAGTGCAGCTCCTCGGCGACCGCGACGAAGTACCGCAGCTCGCGGGTCTCCACGGTGTCCATGACCCCAGCGTACGTCGGTGATACCGGCCGGGTATGACAGCCGACCGGGTCGGTATTGGCCGCCTCGCCCGCCCCCCGGCGACCATCGACGGCACGGGCGGGGCAGCCGCCCGGCACACCCGCCCGACAGCGAAGGCAGAACCATGAGCACCCCCTCCGTCCCGCTCCCCGGCGGCACCCACCCGCTGGGCGATCTGGCCGTCACCCGCTTCGGCTACGGCGCCATGCAGCTCGCCGGCCCCGGCGTCATGGGCCCGCCCGCCGACCGCGACGGCGCCCTCGCCGTCCTACGCGAGGCGGCCGACCTCGGGATCACGCACATCGACACCGCGGGCGCGTACGGGCCGCGCGTCACCAACCGGCTGATCCGCGAAGCGCTGCACCCCTACCCCGCGCCGCTGCACCTCGTCACGAAGGTCGGCGCGGTCCGCGACGAGCAGGGCGGCTGGCCGCCCGCCCGGCGCCCCGAGGACCTGCGCCGCGCCGTCCGCGAGAACCTCGACGACCTCGGCCTCGACGCGCTCGACGTGGTCAACCTGCGCCTCGGCGACGCCGAGGGCACCCGGCCCGGCTCGCTCGCCGAACCCTTCGAGGCCCTCGCGGAACTGCGGCAGCAGGGACTGATCCGGCACCTCGGCGTGAGCAACGCGACGGCGGAGCAGGTCGCCGAGGCGCAGACGATCGCGCCGGTCGTGTGCGTGCAGAACATGTACAACCTCGCCCACCGCCGGGACGACGACCTGATCGACGACCTCGCCGCCCAGGGCATCGCCTACGTGCCCTTCTTCCCCCTCGGCGGCTTCAGCCCGCTGCAGTCCGCCGCACTGTCCGCCGTGGCCGCCCGGCGGGGCGCGGCGCCGCTGCCGGTCGCCCTGGCCTGGCTGCTGCGGCGGTCGCCGAACATCCTGCTGATCCCCGGCACGTCGTCGGTGGCGCACCTGCGCGAGAACGCCGCCGGAGCGGGACTCCGGCTCTCCGACGAGGAGTTCGCCGAGCTGGACGAGATCGGCCGCCGGGCCTGACGGCGCGGCGCCGGCCCGTACGGCGCCGCCTACGCGGTGGTGGGGCCGGCGGGGCCGGGGAGGTCGAGCCGCCAGACGGCCTCGCCGTCGTGGACGAGGTCCGTACGCACCAGTCCGGCGGCGGCCGCGACGGCGGCGGAGGCGCGGTGACCGGGGTGGACGTGCGCGACGACGGCCCGCAGCGGCAGCCGCGCGAGCCGCCCGACCAGCCCCCGGGCGGCCTCGCCGGCGAGGCCCCGCCCCTGCCACGGAGTCCCCACGACCCAGGCGACCTCGGCGATCGCGTCCCGGATGGTCGTCTGCACGTACCCGCCGAGCACGCCGTCGGCCCGTACGCGCAGCACCCAGTTGCCCCACACCGTCCCGCCCCCGGGCGCCCCGGCGGCCAGCCGCGCGTAGCGCGTGCGCAGCTCGCCCGGCGAGGGCGGAGCGCCGCCGGTGAACTCGTAGAGCGCGGGGTCGCCGAGCACGCCGGCCATCTCGTCGGCGTGCTCGACGCGCAGCGGGAGCAGGTCGAGGCGTGCGGTGCGTAGGGTCTCGCCGACGGCGTCGGCCAGTTCGGTGTGCGTCGGAACCTCCGGTGACGTGGTCTTCTCCCGGGCGTACGCGCGGCCGCTTCCGTTTCGTACACCGTAGCGACGGTCGCCACGGGTGGCGAAGGCCGTCCCCCGGGCGTCAGTTGCGGAGCAGTTCCCAGAAGCGGGGGAGCACCTGCTGCAGGTACGTCGCGGCCGCCGCGGTGGTCTCCGAGCCGGGATCGTCGCCCCAGTTCGCGGCGGCGGCGATGCGGGCCTGGTACTCCTCGTGGAGGGTGCTCAGGGCGCGTTCCAGGGGGCGGCGGGGGAGGCGGGTGAGGCGGGCTATGGGGCGGAGCTGGGGCTGCCAGCGGGTGGTGGCCGCCTCGCGGAGGTGGCCGGCGAGGGGTTCGCTGCGGCCGGTGAGGTCCAGGAGGTCCGGGAGGGGGAGGCGCAGGAGGTGGGCGAGCCGGGTGGCCTGGGACTCGGTGCCGGGCCAGCGGCCGGTCTGCTCGGCGCTGAGGTACGTCGCGGGGTCCATGCCGATGTGCCGGGCGACGTCGTCGAGGGGGAGGCCGTGGGCCCGGCGGTGGGCGCGGAGTGAGGTGGGGGAGCCCATGAGGTCGGCCGGGGTGCACCACAGGGCGCCGGCGAGGGCGTCGAGTTCGTGGCGGGTGGGGCGGGCGTGGCCCTTCTCCCAGTCGGCGACCGCGGCGGCGGGTACGGCCAGGCCGTAGGCGGCGCGCATGCCGTACGCGACGTGGTCGTGGCCGAGCCCTAACGCGCGGCGTAATCGACGGGCCGCCGCGGGGTCGAAAGGTGGTCGGTGCTCCGGCGGACCGGCGCCGGAGCCGGGCGCCTTTGTCGTCACACCGTCACCGTAGGTAGTGGGGCACCCGTTATCAACCGTGCGTTCCGCCGAAGGCGGGGCGCGGGCGCGGAGAGTTGCGTGTGCGCTGCAGGGGTTGACGGTGAACGGCCAATGACTAAAGTCTAGACCAATTACCCCCCGTGCAAGGAGAGTTGTATGCACCGCAGCACCAAGCGGGCCGGGAGGGGCCGCAAAGCCCTCCGGGCGGCCGTCGTCGGCGCGGGCGCCGCCCCGCTGCTCCTGCTGGCCCTCCCCGCCCAGCAGGCGGGCGCGCACGGCTGGATCACCAACCCGCCGAGCCGCCAGGACCAGTGTGCGACGGGCGCCGTCGAGTGCGGCGCCATCTCGTACGAGCCGCAGAGCGTCGAGGGCCCGAAGGGCCTGACCAGCTGCAGCGGCGGGAACGAGGGCTTCGCCGAGCTGGACGACGACGGCAAGGGCTGGGCCGTCACGAACGTCGGCAGCACCACGACGTTCAACTGGAAGATCACCGCCCGGCACAGCACCAGCACCTGGCAGTACTTCGTCGGCGGCCAGAAGGTGGCGGAGTTCGACGACGGCGGCGCGCGGCCGCCGGCCGAGTTCAGCCACACCGTCGACTTCGGCGGCATCACCGGCAAGCAGAAGGTGCTCGCCGTGTGGAACGTCGCCGACACGGCCAACGCCTTCTACGCCTGCGTCGACGTGAACATCGGCGGCTGACGCCCGCCCGCGCGCCCGGCGGGGCGGACCCCGCCGGGCGCGTGCGCGCGGCCCCGCGGGCTGCGGTGGAGGGCGCGGCCAGGCCCCGGTCAGCCCTTCACCGCGCCGCCCAGCGCGAAGCCGCCGCCGAGCCGGCGGGCGATCAGCACGTACAGCAGCACCGCCGGCGCCGAGTAGAGGATCGAGAACGCCGCCAGCTCCCCGTAGACCACCGACCCCATGTTGCCGAACAGCTCGAAGATCGACACGGAGGCCGGCATCTGGTCCGGGCTGAGCAGCAGCATGAAGGGGACGAAGAAGTTCCCCCACATCATGATGAACGAGAAGATGGTCACCACCACGACCCCCGGGCCCATCAGCGGCAGGATGACCCGCACCAGTGCCTGCATCGACGACGCGCCGTCCGTCCAGGCGGCCTCCTCCAGCACCTTCGGCACCCCGTCCATGAAGTTCTTCATCAGCCAGATCGCGAACGGCAGCTGCGAGCTGGCCAGGAAGAGGGCCGTGCCGGACATCGAGTCGATGAGGTTGATCTGCACGAACAGCCCGTAGACCGGCACCATGATGGCGGTGATCGGCAGGCTGGTGGTGAAGAGGATCGTCAGCATGAACGGGCGGTTCAGCCGCGAGCGGTAGCGCGACAGCGGGTACGCCGCGAGCGCCGCCGCGACGACCGTGACGGCCGTCGCCCCGCCGCACAGGATCAGGCTGTTGAGCAGCGGGCGGAAGGTGATGTCGGTGGTCATCACCGCGTCGAAGTTGTCCCAGGTGACGTCCGTCGGCGGCCGGGCCGTCAGGCCCGAGTCCGCGTCGACGGACGAGAAGACCAGCCAGGCCAGCGGCAGCACGAACGCCAGTGCCGCCAGCAGCAGGCACAGGTCGGCGGCCAGCCGCCGGCTGTGCTTGCGCCCGGCGAGCGTACGGGCGAAGCGGCCGCGCCGGCGCGGCGTCCGCGGGGGCGGGGGGTCGTCGCGGGTGAGCGTGGACGTGGGCATCGCTCATACCTCCGTACGCAGCATCCGCATGTACACCAGCGAGAACAGGGCGCCGACCAGCAGCAGGAGCAGGGCGACCGCCGTGCCGTAGCCGAGCAGGCTGTTCTTGAAGGCCTGCTCGTACATGAACAGCGGCAGCGTCTGGCTGCGGTCGCCCGGGCCGCCGCGGGTCATCGCCCAGATCAGCCCGAAGACCGAGAGGGTCTGCAGGGTGTTGAGCATCAGGTTGGTGGCGATGGAGCGGCGGATCATCGGCAGCGTGACGTGCCACAGCTTGCGCCAGCCGCCCGCGCCGTCCACCTCGGCCGCCTCCGTGATCTCCTTCGGGATCTCGGAGAGCGCGGCGGAGTAGACGAGCATGGAGAACGCCGTGCCGCGCCAGATGTTGGCGAACGACACCGCCAGGATCGGCAGCGTGTACAGCCAGTTCTGGCTGGGCAGATGGAGCCAGTCGAGCACGGAGTTGAGCGTGCCCTCGCGGCGGAAGAAGGCGTAGAGCAGGAAGCCGGCGACGACCTCGGGCACCACCCAGGCGGTGATGACGATCGCGCCGGTGACGGTACGCACCGCCTTCGAGGCCCGCTGCATCAGCGACGCGAGCGCCAGCCCGAGGGTGTTCTGGCCGACGATCGACGACAGGATCGTGAACACCAGCGTCAGCCAGACGGCGTTGATGAAGCCCTCGTCGCCGAAGGCGGTGCGGAAGTTCTCCAGCCCGACGAACGACGACTCGGCCTGGCCGGAGAGCTGCAGGTCGGTGAAGGCGATCCACACGCAGTACGCGATGGGACCGGCCAGGAACAGCAGCATCAGGACGACCGCGGGACCCACGGGCAGCGCCCGCAGGAGCGCGC
>NZ_BAAAPF010000408.1:0-5257 GCF_039531005.1 Streptomyces synnematoformans | reverse complement strand
CGCGCCGCCGCGTGGGGGCACGACGAGGTGCGTCCCGTCTCCGGCACCGCGCGCGAGTTCTTCGCCGAGGGCCACCCCGTGGGCCTGTCGGTCATCGAGGCCCTCGACACGCTGTACGTGATGGAGCTGGACGACGACCTCCGCGAGTCCGCCGACTGGCTGGAGCGGAACCTCGACTTCGACATCGACGCCGACTTCCACGTCTTCGAGTCGATCATCCGCGTCGTCGGCGGGCTGCTCGCCGGCCACCTCGTCACCGGCCGGCGGTCGCTGCTCGACCTGTGCGTCGACGTCACCGACCGGCTGCTGCCCGCGTTCACCAAGTCGCCCACCGGCATGCCGTACACCCGCGCCAACCTGCGCACGGTGGCGGCTGCTCAACGGGGCCGTGACCGAGCACCTGGTGGAGGAGTGGGACGGCCACGTCTGGTACCGCCAGGCCGACTTCGCCACCGGCGAGACCACCGGCCGCCGCCAGTCCGAGCTGGCGTCGTTCTGGGGCGGGCTGGTCGCCAAGGGCGGCGACCGCCGGCTCGGCGAGGCGTACCACCGCTCGTGGGAGTCCGTCCTGCGGCGCTGGCCCGTGCTGCCCGAGGAGATCGACTACGGCACCATGACCGTGACCTCGCCCGGCAACCAGTTCCGGCCCGAGTACGTCAACGGCGCCTTCGACCTGTACTGGCTGACCGGCGACGACTTCTACCGCCGCACCGCCGTGGCGGTACTTCGAGGGCATGCGGACCCACGCCCGCGTCCCCGGCGGGTACACGATCCTGGAGGACGTGACGACCTCCCCGATGCGCCGGGGCGACCTCTTCCCCGCATACGCCTTCGCGGAGAACTTCACGTACCTGTACCTGATGTTCGCGCGCACCCGCCGCTTCGACGGCCGGGACTACGTGCTACCGACCGAGGGCAAGATCCTGCGCGGCCTTCCCCGCCGCAGGTGAGCGCACGGGCCGGGCCCGCCGCGCCCGCCGTCCGTCAGCCGGGGCCGTCGAGGAAGTGGAAGCCGGGGTGCGGGTGCATGAGGAAGCCGTGGTGCGAGATGTTCCAGGCGTACGCGCCCGCCAGCGAGAACACCACCAGGTCCCCGGCCCGCAGCCCCGCCGCCCGGACACCCCGCGCCAGCACGTCCTTCGGCGTGCACAGCTGCCCGGCGACCGTGACCTCCGACCCGCGCGCCGCCGGCCGCGGCCAGGGGTGCGGCCAGGGGCGCGGCGCGGGGTGGACGGTGCAGGGCTGGTCGTGGCCCTTGGTGGCCGGGGTGCGCAGATGGTGGGTGCCGCCGCGGACGACGGCGAACTCCTCGCCGTGGCTGCGCTTGACGTCCAGCACCTCGGTGGCGTACCAGCCGCAGTACGCGGTCAGCGCCCGGCCGGGCTCGACGCGCAGCGTCAGCCCGGGGTACCCGGCGGCCAGCCGGCCCAGCCCCGCGCCGTACGTGTGCCAGTCGAACCGGGCCTCCGGGGCGGCGTAGTCGACGGCCATGCCGCCGCCGACGTTCACCTCCAGGCCGCGGGTGCCGAGCCCCGCGCGGTCCGCGAGCCGCAGCGCCCCGGCCACCACCGAGCGCGCCACACCCAGCAGCCGCGGCGCCTCCAGCCCGCTGGCGAGGTGCGCGTGGAAGCCGCGCAGCCGCAGCCGCGGGTACGCGCCGCCGGCGAGCAGCCCCGCGCCCTCCGCCGCGTCCGCGGGGTCGAGGCCGAAGGGGGCGGGGCGGCCGCCCATGGCCAGGGAGCTGCCCGTCAGCGAGCCGTCGGCGACGGGCAGGTTGACGCGCAGCAGAACGTCCGTGCGGGAGTCGCCGCCGCCCGGGCCGGGGGCCGCCGTGCGCTCTCCGAGCATGCGCAGCTCGTGCAGGCTCTCGACGTGCACCCGGTGCACGCCCGCCGCGCGGGCCGCGGCCAGCTCCGCGGGCGTCTTGCCGGGGGCGCCGAAGGCGAGCCGGCGCCCGGGCACGGCGGCGGCGACGTGGGCGAGTTCGCCGCCGGAGGAGACCTCGTAGCCGTCGACGTACGGCGCGAGGGCGGCCAGGAGCGGCGGTTCGGGGTTGGCCTTGGCGGCGTAGTACAGCTCGACGGGCGCCGGCAGCGCGGCCCGGACCGCCGCCGCGTGGGTGCGCAGGGCCGCCAGGTCGTAGACGTACGCGGGCAGCTGGTCGGGCGCGAAGGAGCCGAGGAGGTCCAGCACGGCGGGCGTCGGCGCGGTCAACGGGCGCTCCGGCGGGTCGAGTCGGGCCCGGTGGCAGCGTCGGGGGCGGTGCCGGGGGCGGCGAGCGGGTTCGGCAGGTGGACGTAGCCCGCCTGGCGGTCCGCGCGGCGGCCCCAGCGGGTCAGCAGGTTGGCCTTGGCGGGCAGCGGCGCCCCGCGGAGCAGGGCGTGCAGCCGGGGCGGGTCGCCGAGGTCGCGGGCGCAGCCGAGCAGCACGCCGCGCACCCGCGCCCACAGCGCCGCCTCGGCCTGCGGGTGCAGGTCGGCGAGCGCGGCGAGCAGGTCGGCGACGTGGTTGACCAGCAGGCAGTACACCACCCGGTGCCAGCCGCGCGTCGCGTCGTACGTCATCGGCCCCGCCACCTGCGGCGGCAGCGCGGCGAGGGCGTCGGCGTGCCGCTCGGGCAGCAGCTTGGCGCCCTCCAGGTCGCGGAAGACCACCTGCGCGGGCATGCCGTCGGCGTCGACGCACAGCAGCACGTTCTGCAGGTGCGGCTCCAGCACCACGCCGTGGTCGAAGTAGGCGGCGAGGACGGGCGGGACGAGCAGCTCCAGATACGCCGACCACCAGTCGAGCGCCGACTCCGGCCGTGCCGCGGCGGGCAGTCGGGAGACGTGCGCCGGGCCCGTCGGGTACTCGTCCGCGACCGCGCCGGCGAGCAGCGGGGTCGCGCCGGGGTGCAGCACGCCGGACAGCCCCTCGCGGACGATCACCCCGAAGCCTTCGAGCAGCGCCGGGTCCGGTGCGCCGGCCGGGCCGGGGAGCGCCAGGCTGCGGTACGCCGGCTCGCGCAGCAGGGCGGCGGCGGGGTGGCGGGCGGCGAGGGCGGTGAGCACGGGGCGCAGCAGCCGGGTCAGCGCGACCGCGCCGGCCAGCTCGTAGCGGGAGTTCTTGCGCACGCAGTTGGTGATGCGCACGTTGAGGCTGAACTTCAGGAACCCGGCCCCCGTGTGCAGCGTGCGCACGGAGGCGGTCGGGGTGCACGGCGGGCCGCCGGTGCCGAGGTCGAGCACGTCGCCGCGGTCGAGGGCGGCGCGCAGCGCCGGGTGGCCGGCGAGGAGTTCGTACTGCCAGGGGTGGACGGGCAGCAGCCGGTAGCCGTCGGGGACCGGGCGGAGCCGGTCCAGCGGGGCGGCGGCGCCGGGTCCGGCGGTCTCCTCGGCGGTCAGGTGGGCGCGTACGGCGAGATGGCGCAGCGGGAAGGCGGCCCGGGCCTCGGGGGCGTAGGCGGACCAGGCGGCCGCGCCGCCGTCGCGGGCCTTGGGCGTGGGGTGGAAGCGGTGGCCGAGGGGCAGGGACTGCTCGGAGTCGAGGTACGCGGCCAGCGGCCCGGCGCCGTCCGCGGGCGCCGCCCGCTTCCGCGCGGCGGCCAGTGCGGCCCGCGTACCCCGGTGGCTGGAGACGACCTGCGCCAGGAACTCGTCGTTGCGCACGCCGGTACGCGCCGCCAGCTCGTCCTGCACGTGTTCGGCCAGCCGCCGCCACCCCACGTGCACCCAGGCGCCGTCGCGCCGCTCGGCGACCGGCCCGCGGAAGCGGTGCGCGCCCAGCAGCGAGGTACGGCGCAGCGCCACGCGCAGCAGCACGCCGCGGCGGGACAGCCGCAGCAGCAGCCGGCCGTCATCGACGGTGGCCGCGCCCTCGGGTCCGCAGACCTCGCGGAGCAGGCAGTTGAGCAGGGTGTGCGCCACGGCGTCGTCGGCGGTGGGCGGCCGGGAGGGTGCGGCGGAGGAGGGTGCGGGCGCGGTCGCGGGTGAGGCGGTGAGGGGCATCAACGGTTCCAGCCGGGGCGGGGTGGGGGCACGGTCGGGGTCGGGGAGGTCGTGGGCGGGTCGGTCGGGTACGGCGCGGTCGGGTACGGGGCGGCGTCGGGCGGCGGCGCGGGTGCGGGCAGGTCGCGGAGATAGTTCGGGCCGGTGGTGTAGTGCTTGTTGACGTCGGCCGCCCCCGAGCGCTCCTTGGACATGAGCGTCCCGGCGGTGACCATGGCCTTCACCGGCAGCCGGCGGGCGTGCAGGACGTGCGCGCGCAGCACGGCGCCGGGCTCGCCGGGGGCGGTGCCGAGCCGTTCGACGGCTTCGGCGAGGCGGTCGCGTACGAGGCCGAGCAGCGCTGCGAGCGGGGCGCGGCCGTGCCGGGCGAGGCCGAACGCGTAGGCGCCGGCGCACAGGTGGACGGTGATCGTGGCGAAGACGTCGGCCACGGGCCCGTCGCCGTCGCACAGGGTCCGCGGGTCGGCGAAGTCGCCGGGGCCCGGCGCGTCGGGGCCGAGGGCCGCGCGCAGCCGGGCGTGGTGGATGCGGGGGCCGTCGTCGTCCTTGAACAGCAGCCGGATGCGGGGGCGGCCGTCCGCGGTGCGGTCGGGCGGGTCGAGGACGAGCGAGACGTTCTGCTGGTGGGACTCCAGCGCGATGCCGTAGCCGAAGAGCGTGGTCTGGAAGCCGAAGAGGAGGGTGAACAGGCCGTCGAGGAGGGCGAGGGGGTCGCCGCCGTGGCAGCGGCCGGCGAGGTGGTCCACGACGAGCCGGCCGTCGGGGGCGGGGGCCAGGAGGGCGGCCAGGGGGACGACGAGGGCGTCGTCGAGCCCGGCGGGCTGGCGGCGGCACAGCACCGCGAGCAGTTCGTGGCCGGCGTGCGCGTACGCGGTCTCGTCGGCGTGCAGCACGCTGTCGCGGAAGCGCGGCTCGCGCCGGACGACGGCCGCCAGCAGCCGCTGGACGGTCGCGCCGTCGGCGAGGGTGGCGGGCTTGACGGTGCGCCGGTTGCGCAGCCCGAGGGTGGCGGTGGCCAGCGGCAGCTTCAGATGCAGCCGCGGGTCTGCGGCCGCGGCGACGGTACGCATCGACAGCGTCGGCACCACGTCGAGGTACGGCACGGGGGCGAGCGCCGCCCGGCCGGCGAGCCCGGCGTCCCGCAGCGCGGCGTCCAGGGGGCCGCCGAGGGTCAGCGGGTGGACGGGCAGGGCGAGATGGGTGCGGCCGAGCGCGGCCAGCAGGCCGAGGCCGGAGGGCGCGGGCCAGGCGGCGGGCGGGACCGGCGCGGC
>NZ_BAAAPF010000407.1:0-5259 GCF_039531005.1 Streptomyces synnematoformans | reverse complement strand
GGCCGGAGACGCCGATCCTGACGACGGATGCGCGGCAGCGCTCGGAGTCCAAGTCGACGCTGATCACGCTGGTCGAGCACGCCCTCATGGCCCGGCTCCGCTAACCCGTTTTGGAGTGCGGTCCGCGATCGGGTAATGTTCTGTCCGTCGCCGGGAACGGCGGCCACCTGAACAGCACCCCCGCGACGGGGGTTGTGTTTTGGTGGGGTATGGTGTAATTGGCAGCACGACGGATTCTGGTTCCGTTAGTCTAGGTTCGAGTCCTGGTACCCCAGCGCAACGCAGTTGCAGATGCTCGCCCCCGTTGTGTAGCGGCCTAGCACGCTGCCCTCTCAAGGCAGTAGCGCCGGTTCGAATCCGGTCGGGGGTACAGGTCCTCTCCATCGCGAGGAGGGGATCGTCCAAGGCCCCCGTTGTGTAGCGGCCTAGCACGCCGCCCTCTCAAGGCGGTAGCGCCGGTTCGAATCCGGTCGGGGGTACCTGCTGGACCTGTCCCGTCTCCGCTTCGGCGGAGGCGGGATTCTTGTCTGCGCCGCCCGCCGGGCGTGCGCCACGGGCCCGCGGCCGGGGGCCGCGGGCGGCCCGCGGCGGTCAGCTCGCCCGGCGCAGCGCGTCGGTGAGCCGGGCGGCGGCGTCCACGACCGCCTGGGCGTGCATCCGCCCCGGGTGCCGGGTCAGCCGCTCGATCGGGCCGGAGACCGAGACGGGGGCCACCACGCGGTTCGACGGGCCGCGTACGGGCGCGGAGACGGACGCGACGCCCGGCTCCCGCTCCCCGACGGACTGGGCCCACGCCCGGCGCCGTACGCCCGACAGCGCGGTGGCCGTGAACCGGGCCCCCTGCAGTCCCCGGTGCAGCCGCTCGGGCTCCTCCCAGGCGAGCAGCACCTGCGCCGCCGAGCCCGCCTTCATGGGCAGCGTGGAGCCCACCGGGACGGTGTCGCGCAGGCCCGAGAGCCGCTCGGCCGCCGCGACGCAGATGCGCATGTCGCCCTGGCGGCGGTAGAGCTGCGCGCTCTCGCCGGTGATGTCCCGGAGGTGGGTGAGCACCGGGCCGGCCGCGGCCAGCAGCCGGTCCTCGCCGGCCGCCGCCGCCAGCTCGCCGAGCCGGGGCCCGAGGATGAACCTGCCCTGCATGTCCCGGGCCACCATGCGGTGGTGTTCCAGCGCCACCGCGAGCCGGTGGGCCGTCGGGCGGGCGAGACCGGTCGCGGAGACCAGCCCGGCGAGGGTGGCCGGACCGGACTCCAGCGCGCTCAGCACCACAGCCGCCTTGTCGAGTACGCCGACGCCGCTAGAGTTGTCCATGCAACGATACTCGCGTCTCACACTGTGAAACGCAAGTTCAAATTTCCGGCGGACGCGTCACCCTGTGGGGACCGGCCCCGTCCGGCACGGGGGAACGGGTGGCGCCGCCGTGCACCGGCACGCGTTCACGCACGCGCAGTTCGCGATCAACGACGATGGGAATGCGATGGGAAGGACACTCGCGGAGAAGGTCTGGGACGACCACGTCGTCCGGCGCGCGGAGGGCGAGCCCGACCTTCTCTTCATCGACCTGCACCTGCTGCACGAGGTGACCAGCCCGCAGGCGTTCGACGGCCTGCGCAAGGCGGGCCGGCCGGTGCGCAGGACCGACCTGACCATCGCCACCGAGGACCACAACACCCCCACCCTCGACATCGACAAGCCGATCGCCGACCCCGTCTCCCGCATCCAGCTGGAGACCCTCCGCAAGAACTGCGCCGACTTCGGCGTACGCCTGCACCCGCTCGGCGACGTCGAGCAGGGCGTCGTCCACGTCGTCGGCCCGCAGCTCGGGCTCACCCAGCCGGGCACCACCGTGGTCTGCGGCGACAGCCACACCTCCACGCACGGCGCGTTCGGCGCGCTGGCGTTCGGTATCGGCACCAGCCAGGTCGAGCACGTGCTCGCCACCCAGACGCTGCCGATGGCCCCGTTCAGGACCATGGCCGTGACCGTCAACGGCGAGCTGCCCGACGGCGTGACCGCCAAGGACCTGATCCTCGCGATCATCGCCCGCATCGGCACCGGCGGTGGCCAGGGCTACGTCATCGAGTACCGCGGCGAGGCCGTCGAGAAGCTCTCGATGGAGGCGCGGATGACGATCTGCAACATGTCCATCGAGGCCGGCGCGCGCGCCGGGATGGTCGCGCCGGACGAGACGACGTTCGCGTACCTGGAGGGCCGCGCGCACGCCCCGCGGGGCGCCGACTGGGACGCGGCCGTCGCGTACTGGCGGACGCTGCGCACCGACGACGACGCCGTCTTCGACCGCGAGGTCGTCATCGACGCCGCCGAGCTGGCCCCGTTCGTCACCTGGGGCACCAACCCGGGGCAGGGTGCGCCGCTGTCGCAGCAGGTGCCCGACCCGGCGTCGTTCGCCGACGCCAGCGAGCGGCTCGCGGCCGAGAAGGCGCTGGAGTACATGGGCCTGACCGCGGGCCAGCCGCTGCGCGAGATCGCGGTCGACACCGTGTTCGTGGGCTCCTGCACCAACGGCCGGATCGAGGACCTGCGCTCCGCCGCCGCGGTGGTCGACGGGCGGCAGGTCGCCGACGGCGTACGGATGCTGGTGGTGCCCGGCTCCGTACGGGTCGCGCTGCAGGCCGTCGAGGAGGGGCTCGACAAGGTGTTCACGGCCGCCGGCGCCGAGTGGCGGCACGCGGGCTGCTCGATGTGCCTGGGCATGAACCCCGACCAGCTCGCCCCCGGCGAGCGCTCGGCGTCCACCTCCAACCGCAACTTCGAGGGCAGGCAGGGCAAGGGCGGCCGTACGCACCTGGTCTCCCCGCAGGTCGCCGCGGCCACCGCGGTGACCGGGCGGCTGTCCTCCCCGGCCGACCTGATCACCGCGGAGGTCTGATCCATGGAAGCCTTCACCACCCACACCGGGCGCGCCGTGCCGCTGCGCCGCAGCAACGTCGACACCGACCAGATCATCCCGGCCCACTGGCTGAAGAAGGTCACCCGGGACGGCTTCGAGGACGGCCTCTTCGAGGCCTGGCGCAAGGATCCGGAGTTCGTGCTGAACAGCGCGGCCTACCGGGGCGCGAGCGTGCTGCTGGCCGGCCCGGACTTCGGCACCGGCTCCTCCCGCGAGCACGCCGTGTGGGCGCTGCAGAACTACGGCTTCAGGGCCGTCGTCTCGTCCCGCTTCGCCGACATCTTCCGCGGCAACTCGCTCAAGAACGGTCTGCTGACCGTGGTGCTGCCGCAGCCGGCCGTCGACCGGCTGTGGGAGCTGGTCGAGGCCGACCCGCGGACCGAGGTGACCGTCGACCTGCAGGGCCTGGAGGTACGCGTCGGCGGCACGCCCGGCGCGCCCGCGTTCGCCGCGCCGTTCGAGCTGGACGAGAACGCCCGCTGGCGGCTGCTGAACGGCCTCGACGACATCAGCATCACCCTTCGGCACGAAGCCGACATCGCCGCCTTCGAGGCGGCCCGGTCGGCGTTCAAACCGCAGACCGTACCGAGCTGACCGGCGGTTTTCCGCTGCACACCGACCCCGTGCCCGCCGCCGACAGGTGGCGGGCGCGGGGTTTCGCACGCCGCCGCGTTGGCATGCCGCCGAGCGACAACTCACCGCAGATGGCACAATCGGCGCATGGATCCCGACGGCCAACTCGCGCTCTACGAGGCCGTCGCCGCCGGGCTGAAGGAGGCCCACCGCAAGGTGCGCGAGGTGGCGGTCACGGACGCCGAACGCGCCGAGCTGACAAGGCGCCTGCTCGCGATCACGGGTGCCGCGAAGCACGATCTCGCCGGAGCCGCAAGGCGGCTGGAGCGCCTGCGGCGGGAGCTGGACGCACGGTCGTAGCGGGAGTCCGTTGCGACACAAGGGTGATGAGAGACGTTTTGCCTTTGATTTGCGGTATATATCTGCCTAACGTGCGAAAAGGCTTGAACATTTCGTTCCGGCAATCAATGCCTCCGAAGGGGAAGACGTGAACAAGGCACAGCTCGTTGAAGCTATTACCGACAAGATGGGTGGCCGGCAGCAGGCCGCCGACGCCGTGGACGCCGTACTCGACGCGATCATTCGTGCGGTCGTCTCCGGCGAGCGCGTATCGGTCACGGGCTTCGGCTCTTTCGAGAAGGTGGAGCGGCCGGCGCGCTACGCCCGCAACCCGCAGACCGGCGAGCGTGTCCGGGTCAAGAAGACCTCCGTGCCGCGCTTCCGCGCCGGGCAGGGCTTCAAGGACCTCGTCTCCGGTTCCAAGCGGCTGCCGAAGCACGACACGGCGGTGAAGAAGGCCCCGAAGGGCAGCCTGTCCGGCGGCACCAAGACCACCGCCAAGGCCGCCGCCAAGAAGGCCACCAAGAAGAGCACCGCCAAGAAGACCACGGCGAAGAAGACCACCCCCGCCAAGAAGGCGCCGGCCAAGAAGACGACGGCCAAGAAGGCGCCGGCGAAGAAGACCACGGCCAAGAAGTCCGCGGCGAAGAAGGCCACCGCGAAGAAGACGACCGCCAAGAAGACCACCGCCAAGAAGTCCGCCAGGAAGGCGCCGGCGAAGAAGGCTACCGCCAAGAAGGCGCCGGCCCGCAAGGCCGCCGGCCGGCGGACCACGGCCAAGAAGACCACTGCCAGGAAGCGGTGACGGACCCGGCGCAGGGTCCGCAAGCGGGGCCGGCTCCCCTCGGGGAGACCGGCCCGCGGCATGTCCGGGCCCGGCCGGGCGCCGCCCCGCCGGACGGCGGCAGCAGCGGCAGCGGCAGCGGCAGAGACGGGGACGGGGACGGCGCGCGGGGCCCGGCCCGCGGCGTCAGAGCGTCTGCAGCGTCACCAGGACGATCCGGCGCTCCCCGCCCTCGTCCTCGGTCTCGATCCGCACCCGCTGCCCCGGCCTGAGCAACCGCAGGCCGCCCGCGGCGAACGCGGCCCCGTCGAAGGGCAGCGGCGTGCCGTCGTCGAGGAGCACGCTGCCGCTGCGGGTCTGCGGGTCGTACGTGAACGCTGTGGCCTGCATGCAGCGCAGGCTACCGGCCCGCGCTCACCGGCACACGCCGTCGCCCGCCGCCAGCCGCGCCAGCGCCGCCGCCGTGTGCGGCCCCACCCCCAGCGCCAGCGCCGCCCGCAGGTCCGCGCCCGTATCGACGTCCTGGCGCACGGAATCCACCCCCGCCAGCCCGATCTCCCGCGCCCCGGACGCCAGGTGCCGCGCCCGCGACGCGACCCCGAACCCCGGCGCCAGCGCCACCCCCGCGCCCACCGCGAGCAGCGTCGTGCCCGCG
>NZ_BAAAPF010000406.1:0-5267 GCF_039531005.1 Streptomyces synnematoformans | reverse complement strand
AAGAACGGACACTTCCATCAAAACCCTCACCAGGCTTCTCCGGGCGTTTCCCTTCCGCTGGCCATAACCGTAGCGGACTCATCCCGCGGCGCAAAATCCGCCGCCCACCGAAAAGAAACCGGACAGGCCGCATCTCACCCCGGCGAAAGGGAGTCGATCACACAACGAAGAGATGGCAGGAGCCGCCCCACCAGAGGCGGCCACCGTCGCACTCCGGAACCTCACCAGCCCCGTGGCAACCCGAAGAACCTTACGGACCCACTGCACCCGTGTCAAGCACCGCCCGGCGGGTCTCGGCCTCGGCCGCGCAACGCGCCCCCTGCGGCCTGCGCCGGAGGTTCGAGCAGTTGTGCGTTCACAGCGATGGGGCGTGTTCTGGCGCACGGGGTGAGTGCCGGGACTGCGGGCCGTGTGGGCCGTGGTGGGGAACGGGGGTTCTTGCATCGCATGCGTGACCTTTACCGGCTTGAGCGGGTGCGGGCCGACCATCAGGCCGGGCGGGTGCGGGTAGTGCGCGGGGGCAAGAGGATGCTCAGCACCCGCCACCACCTTCACCGGGCCCAGCTCACCGAGGCCGAGTGGCGCCGCCGGTGGGAGGCCTCGCGCCGCTTCCTTGAGGCCGACGGCGAGTCCGGCAAGCGCTACGGCAACGAAACCATCCGCGTCGGCCCCGGCGGGCAGGTGAGCATCAGGCTCCCGGCGCCGCTGGCGCACCTGGCCAACGCGCCGCACGGCCGGTACGTGCTCGCCGCGCGGGTCGCCTTCGCGCACCGGGGCGAAGCGTGGCGCGACCGTGTGCAGGCCAACCGGGCGGTGGCCTACCGCATCCACGAGGACACCGACCGGAACCGCTGGTACCTGACCGCCTCGTGGACCATCCCGCCGGTCAAGACCGTACCCCTTCAGGCGGCCCGTGCCGGCGGCATCGTCGGTGTGGACACCAACGCCGATCACCTGGCCGCCTGGCGCCTCGATGAGCACGGCAACCCGGTCGGCGCCCCGCGCCGCTTCGACTACGACCTGACCGGCACCACCGGCCACCGCGACGCACAGGTCCGGCACACCCTCATCCGCCTGCTGCACTGGGCCAGGCGGCACGGCCTGGGGATCGCGGTCGAGGACCTGGACTTCACCGCGCAGACCACCCGCGAAAGGCACGAACGACGCAAGAGGTTCCGCCAGCTCATCTCCGGCATGCCCACAGCCAGGCTCCGGGCCCGCCTGGTGTCGATGGCCGCCGAACTCGGCATCACCCTGATCACCGTCGACCCCGCCTACACCTCCCGCTGGGGTGCTCAGCACTGGCAGAAGCCCCTCACGAGCACCACCAGGAAGACCACCCGCCCCGACGCTGCCGCCGTGGCGATCGGAAGGCACGCCCTGGGACACCCGATCCGGCGACGGACGACACCGCCCCCTGGCCACCAGAGCGATGGATACGGGCATCGGACCGTCCAGGCCGCACCGGGCGCCCCGGGACGTGAGGGACCCCGCCCCCGCATCCCCGGACCACGGACACGATCCGTGCGCGCCGGACGCGGAGCGAACGCGGGCAACCAGAACACCCACAACCGTTCGGGATGCTCGGCTGAGCAAGAGACCTGGCAACAGGACTCACTCCCACTCAGTCCCTAGGAACGGTGGCGAACCTGCTGGAGATCCTGGCGGCATGTGCCCGGCGGAAGCCGGCGGAGCTGGCGGGCGAGTACGCGTCGTACGGACAGCTCAAGCGCGACACCGCCGAGGCGGTGGTGGAGACGCTGCGGCCGGTGCGGGAGCGGCATGCGGAGCTGAGCGCCGATCCGGGGTACGTCGAGGGGGTGCTGCGGCGCGGGGCCGAGCGGGCGCGCGGGATGGCGCGGCCGCGGGTGGATGCGGCGTACGACGCGGCCGAGCTGCTGCCTGCCTGCGCGGGGTGACGGCGTCAGTCCGCCGGGCGGACCGTGAGGCTGCCGTCGCCGACGGTGGCCTTGATGCGGTGCGGGCTGTCGGGGTCGCGCGGGACGGTGACGTCGGTGCTGCCGTCGCGCACGTCGGTGTGCACCCGGTACGACGCCTTCGGCAGCTCCACCGTCAGCCCGCCGTCGCGGGTGTCGGCGGTGACGTCGTCCGGGGGTTCGGTGAAGCCCAGGTGGAGGCTGCCGTCGCCGAGTGCGGCGGTGACGCGGGCGGCGGTGAGGCCGGTGGCGCGGACGGAGCCGTCGCGGGCGTCGAGGTCGACCGGGCCGGCCGCGCCGTCGACGCGTACCGAGCCGTCGCGGGCCTCGACGGTCAGCGGGCCGCCGGCGTCGCCGACCGCCACGGAGCCGTCGGCGCTGGTGATGTCGAGGCGGGTGTCGAGGCCGTTCGCGGTGATCCGGCCGTCGCTGCCGTCGACCTTGACGGCGAGCCGGCGCGGGACCTCGACGCGGTAGCGGGAGTCGCAGCTGACGATGACGCCGCTGCAGGTGGTGCGGAAGTGCAGGGTGTCGCCGTCGGCGGACCACTCGGTGCCGACGTCGCCGTTCCACTTCTCCGCCTCGAACCAGCGGGTGACGTCGACCTCGGCGCGGTCCGCGCCCTCGTCGGCCGGCACCAGTTCCACCGCGGTGTTGTCGGCGTCGATCGTGAGGGTGGTGGCGTCGGAGCCGATGCGGAAGGTGCGGTGCTCGGCCTCGCCGTCGCCGACGGACTGGCAGGCGGTCGCGGCGGCGGCGAGGACCAGCGCGAGGGCGGGGGCGGCGAGGGCTGCGGGCTTCGGCTTCATG
The DNA here is from genome assembly GCF_039531005.1 of Streptomyces synnematoformans. NCBI lineage: Bacteria > Bacillati > Actinomycetota > Actinomycetes > Kitasatosporales > Streptomycetaceae > Streptomyces > Streptomyces synnematoformans. The sequence continues at coordinate 2,520 of NZ_BAAAPF010000406.1, read as the reverse complement.
TCGTACGACGCTACGGACGCGGGCGCCGGCGCCCCATCCTGCGGGCTACCGGGCGGGGGTGGGGGTAACCCCCGGTCGTTTCTACGGGGCGGCGTCGATCTCGTCCTTGTGGGAGAGCCGGCCGTCGGTGAAGCAGAGGCGGTAGGCCGGGTCGAGGGAGAAGAGTTCGGTGCTGTAGATGCGGCAGTCGTCGGTGCCCGGTGGGTCGGCGGGGGCGCCGTGGGGGTGGGTGTTGACGTCGGCCTCGTAGGCGGGGAGGCGGCGCTCGACGGCCTCGCGGGGCTGGCCGATGCGCAGCGTGTCGTATGTGTCGGCGTCGAGGACGGAGCGGTAGGAGGTGTAGACGTCGACGCCGAAGAGCAGCGCGCCGAGGACGACGGTGCCGACGACGGGGATCCAGATCGCGTCCAGGATGCCGCGGCGTACGCGGCGGCGTGCGCGGGCGTGCTCGCGCCGGGCCGCGTACTCGCGCGGCGGGGCGGGGGCGGCGCCGGGGTCGAGGGGGAGGCGGGCGGTGACGGCGAACCCTCCGTCCACAGGCTGTGCACGGAGGGTGCCGCCGGCGAGGCGGACCCGCTCGTCGAGGCCGACGAGGCCGTAGCCGCCGGTGGGTGACGCGTTCGCCGCGCCCGGCCCCGACGGGTCGTTGACCACGCTGACCTCGACGTGGTCGGCGCCGCGGCGGAGGCGGACGGTCACGCGGGCGCCGGGGGCGTGCTTGGCGGCGTTGGTGAGGGCCTCCTGGACGACGCGGTGGATCGCCCGGTCGGTCACCGCGGGCAGCGGTGGCCCCTGGTCCGGTTCTGGTTGCTCTTGTTCCGGTTCCTCTTCGGGGTCTCGTTCCCGTACCAGCTCCACCCGCATCCCCGAGGCCACCGCCCGCTGCACCAGCCCCTCGACCCGGTCGTCCGCCGGATGCACCGGCGCGCCCTCGCCGTCCTCCCGCAGCAGGCCGATGACCTCGCGCAGCCGCTCGGTGGCGGTCGCCGCCGCCGCGCGCAGCTCGGCGGCCTCCTTGCGGGCGGCGTCGTCGAGGCCCGGGGAGACCTGCAGGGCCGCGGCGCGTACGGCGATGAGGGTCAGCTCGTGGCCGAGGGAGTCGTGCATGTCGCCGGCGATACGGGAGCGCTCGCGCAGCCGGGTGCGGTCGGCGGTCAGCTCCTGCTCGTGCTCCAGCCGCTCGGCCAGCTCCCAGCCGGTGCCGACGAGGGCGGCGTGCTGACGTGCGTACCGGCCGAGCAGCCACGGCAGCACCATCGCGAAGAGCACCGTGAGCACGAGCGTCCCCCACCCGTCGAACGTCGCGTCGGGGACGGCGCGGGTGAGCACGAGGCCGGTGGCGGCGATCGCGCCGAAGAGGAGGAGGGCGCTGCGCGGGTGCTCCGTGCGGCGGCCGAGGAGGAAGGAGAGGGCGACCTGGGCGAGGACGAACTGGTTCGTGAACAGCTCGGGCGTCGCGGCCAGCGCCAACGCCGCGGGGATCGCGGCGGCGAGCAGGGGGCGGGTGCGGCTGACGGCGACGGCGAGGGCCAGGAGCGGGACGGCGGCGGCGCGTATCCAGCGCAGGTCGACGCCGCCGACCTGCTCGATGCCCGGCAGGCCCGTGACGGTGACGGCGGGCAGGGTGAGGACCAGCCACAGGAGCAGGTCGGCGGCGCGTTCGCTGCGGAGGACGCGGCGGAGGGCGCGGGGCAGGGCCGGGCGGCGGCACCCGGGGCGGGCGGGCCCCGGGCGGGCGCCACGGGGGCGTACGTCTGCCGCGCGTACGTCCTGGGGGCGGAGGCGGTCGGGCAGCGGGCGACGCAGGGTGCCGTGCGGCCGGTCGGTGCCGGTCATGCGGCCACGGTACGGCGGGCGGGGGCCGCCGGGCACCTGACGAAAGTCATGGGCGGGTCCTGACTTCCGTGCGCGGCGGCGTGCGGACGGCGTTCCTAGCGTGAACTGCATGAATGACGCGATCATCCACGCCGTCGAGGGCGTGGTCAGCACCCCGTGGGTGTATCTGGCGCTCTTCGGCATCGCCGCGCTGGACGGCTTCTTCCCGGTGGTGCCGAGCGAGACGCTGGTGATCACGCTGGGCGTGTTCGCGGCGGCGGAGGGGCAGCCGGAGGCGGTGCTGGTGGCGGTGGTGGCGGCCGCGGGGGCGCTGACCGGCGACCACGTGTCGTACGCCCTCGGCCGCCGGGCCGGGCCGCGGGTCTTCGAGCGGCTGCGGGCGGGGAGCCGGGCGCAGCGGGCGTACGAGCGGGTGGGCCGGCTGCTGGCGGAGCGGGGTGGGCTGGTGCTGGTCGTGGCCCGCTACATCCCGGGCGGCCGGACGGCGGCCACGCTGACGACGGGGGCGACGGGCTTTCCGCGCCGGACCTTCACGCGCTACGCGCTCCTCGCGGCCGTGACCTGGGCGGTCTACGGCACGACGCTCGGCTACGCCGGCGGCGCGGCGTTCGAGGACGAGCCGCTGCGGGGGGTGGCGCTGGGGCTGGGGCTGGCGTTCGGCATCACGCTGCTGCACGAGGGCGT
>NZ_BAAAPF010000405.1:0-5271 GCF_039531005.1 Streptomyces synnematoformans | reverse complement strand
GCCGCGCCGAGCCCGGCGGCTCCGGCCGAACCCGCCGGCTCCGGCCGCCCCGCCGGCTCCGACCGCGGCACCGGCCCCGACTCCCCGGCCGCCGGGGCGGAGAGACCCCGGGGCCCGGTCACCGGCGGCCGGAGTTCGCCGATGACCGGGGGACTTCTGACCGGGAGACTTCCGACCGGGGTGCTTCCGCCGGATGCGCCTCCGGGATGTCGACCAGGTCCAGATAGGCGAAGGCGAAAACCGCCGCCTCCGAGCGCGAACGGACTCCGATCTTCCGTACGGCGTTGCTGAGGTGCGCCCGCACCGTCCGTTCCGAGATCCCCAGCCGGCGCGCGATGAGGCGGTTCCCCGCGCCCGTACCGACGAGAAAGAGTGTCTGCCGCTCGCGATCGGTCAGCAGCGGTATCCCGTCCGGTTCCCCCGGAGCCCGTAACCGGCCCCCCGTGCCGGCGTCCGGCGCGCTCGACTTCCCCTGGCCCACGACCGATAGTCCTCCCAGCCCCCCGTGGTGCAGTGGTATGGCCGTGAACGTATGCGGGTGGCCGGACGCCGGTCAAGGAATCCGGACGTCCCCGCGCAATGCTGGCGATTACTCGCCAATCTGCCCGGTGCGCTCGTGCGACGGCGCCCGCCGGTGCCCTCCGGGGAGGGGTCCCCGACCCCTCCGGGCACGATGGACGAGGGCTTGACGTGCACGTTGAGCAAACGTTAATCGGTGCCTGCCATTCTCTTTTCAGGCCCCGCTTCTAGGGGGAAGAGCCGGGCCGAGCGGTCGGCCGCTATCTCAACACCGATCAGGTGAGCGGCCCACACGGTGCCCGTCCGATGACCTTCAGGGGAAGTCGTCGGACGGGCACCGTCCTCGTTTTCGGATACGGGCAGCGCCAGGCCACCCCGCGACGCCCTCACCCCCCGCTCCGCGCCGCCTCCCGCGCCACCTTCCCCGCCTCCGCACCGATCTCCCGCAGGCTCCCGCCGACCGCCGCCGCGTACCCCACGAAGTGCAGCCCCGCCGCCCCCTCCGGGGAGCGCCAGCCCCGCGTACGCGGCCGGCCGCGGTAGTCGAGTACGTCCAGGTGGCCGACGACGTCCTCCAGCCCGCGCCGCCAGCCCGTCGCCGCGATCACGGCGTCCGGCTCCACCCGCTCGCCGTCCGCCAGGGTCACGCCGCCGGCGTCCATCGCCGCCACCGCCGGGACCGGGATCACCCGGCGCTCCCGTACCGCCGCGACCAGGCCGCCGTCGTCCACGATCGGCACCGACCCCTCCCGGGCCCGCGTGTACAGCCCGCTCGCCGGGCGGGGCAGGCCGTACGCGCCGAGGTCGGGGACCGCCAGCCGGCTCACCCGGGCCGCCAGCCGGTCCACGGTCCGGGCCGGCAGCGCGCCGCCGAGGAGCCGGCCCGCGGCCGCGCCCCAGCCGGCCATCGGCCGGCGCACGATGTGCGGCAGCGTCCGCACCGCCAGCCGCACCCGCTTCGCGCCGCCGTCCGCCAGGTCCACGGCTATCTCCGCGCCCGTGTTGCCCGCGCCGACGACGAGGACGTCCTTGCCCTCGTACGGGGCGGGGTTGCGGTAGTGCGCGGCGTGCAGCAGTTCGCCGTGGTACGCGTCGCGGCCGGGCCAGTCGGGTACGTACGGGGTGTGGCAGGAGCCCGCGGCGACGACCACGCGGTGTGCGTCGAGGACGCGGCCGCCGGTCGCGGCCACCTTCCAGCCGGGGCCGCCGGTCCCGCCGACGCCGGAGCCGGAGCCGGAGCCGGCGCCGGAGCCGGCGTCGGCGTCGGCGGCGCGGTCGATCCGCGCCACCTCCACGTTGTGCACGATCTCCAGCTCGTGGCGCTCCGCGTACTCCTCCAGGTAGTGCGCCATCCGGTCCCGCGGCACCCACCGCCCGTACCGGCGCGGGATCGGCATCCCCGGCAGCTCCGACTTCCCCCGCGGCGTGTGCAGCCGCAGCCGGTCGTAGTGCCGGCGCCAGGAGTCGCCGACCCGGGCGCCCCGGTCCAGGACCAGCGCCCGGATCCCGGCCCGGCCCAGCGCCGCCGCCGTGGCCAGCCCCGCCGGGCCGGAGCCGACGACGAGCACCGGACGCTCGTCCCGCCCGCCCGGCCGCGGCTCCGGCCACGGCTGCCCTGCCGGCGCGGACTGTCCGGCCTGTCCGGCCCGCCCCGTCTGTCCGGCCCGTCCGACCCGTCCCGTCTGCCCTGCCCGCCCCGCATGGACACTGTCATGTGACATGACGGTGAGCGTAGTGGGGCATCCACCGCTTTCCGGCGGCTTGCCCGGCTCGCCGCACTAACGATTCAGCACCGGCTACGATCCGCCCTCACCCCTGCTTCGGCGGCTTCCGCCCCGTCACCCCGAGGTGCACCAGCAGCGCCAGCGACGGCTTCAGGTCGGCCTGCTTCACGCCCCAGGTCTGGAACGCCTTCTGGTGCGCGGCCACCCCCGCGAGCATCACCACCAGCGAGCCGGCCACCGCCGCCGGGTGCACCGACGCGTCCACCTTGCCCTTCGCCTGCAGCTCCCTGACCGACTCGGTCAGCGACTTGGTGACCGAGTTCAGGATCTTCATGCGGATCTTGTAGAACCGCTTGTCGCCCTCCGCGGCCCCGAGGTCGACGATCCGCAGGAGCGCCTCGTTCCGCCGCCAGAACCCGAGGAACCCCTCGACCAGTTCCTCCGCGGCCTGCATCCCGGACTTGCCGGTCCACGAACGGCCGGCGACCAGCCCCGTCAGGCCGGCGCCCTCCTGGGCCATCTGCTCCGCCAGTTCCAGGACGGCGCCCTCCACGTCCGGGAAGTACTGGTAGAACGTCGCGGGCGACGTGCCCGCGCGGCGGGCGACGTCGATCACCTTCACGTCCCGGTACGGCGAGGCGTCGAGCATCTCGCCGAGGCACTCCAGCAGCTTGGTGCGGGTCGCCTGGCCGCGCCGGCCGGCGACACGGCCGTCGACCGTCCGAACTTGACCTGTCATGTCGTCAGCTTACCGACGGGTGATCGAACCGCGATCTGGCGAAGGCAAACGGGGATAACGGGGGAGGCTGCACCGGCGGATCTGCCCCCATTGCCGTGCTCGACCAGAATTGACCCGACGTTCGGGTTATTTTCACAACAGCCGAGGTCCGCCGCCGATACGTTCGCGATATCTTGGCGCTGCGACCGTCGCACGACCTGGTGCACGACTTGTCGCACGACCCCGTCGCACGCTCCATCGCACGCTCCCCGTCCCGCCCCCTCACGCCAGCCCCCCACACGGTCCCGCGGAAGGACGACGACGGCCATGGACGAATTCGCCGAGGGCTCACCCTGCTGGGCCGACGCCACGCTCCCCGACCTGCGCGCCGGCGAGCGCTTCTACGGCGAGCTGTTCGGCTGGACGTTCACCGCGGGCGGTACGGAGACGGCCGCCGCCGGCTTCCCCCGGCACTCCCGGGCGCTCCTCGACGGCGCGCCCGCCGCCGCCCTCGTCGCCAAGCGCGACGGCCGGATGCCCACGGTCTGGGGCGTGCACCTGGCCACCCCGGACATCGCCGGCACCGCCGAGAAGATCCGGCGGGCCGGCGGCACGGTGCTCACCGGGCCGACGGGCGTCGGGGAGTACGGCCGCTCGGTGCTGGCCGCGGACCCGGACGGCGCGGTGTTCGCCGCCTGGCAGGGCGGCACCCGCCCCGGCTTCGGGGCGACCGACGTGCCGGGCGCCTTCTGCTGGACCGAGGTGTACGTACGGAATCCCGGCGCGGCCGACGCCTTCTACCCGGCCGTCTTCGGCTACGAACTGCAGGAACCTCCCCCACAGCGCGCAGAGCGCGCGTGGGCGGTACCCCCTTTCGACGCCGGCGACTTCACGGCGTGGGCGCTGCCCGGTTCGGGCCGCGAGGTGGCCGGCCGGGCGGTCCTCGGCGACGTGCTGCCGGCGGAGATGCCGCCGCACTTCCTCGTCTACTTCCGCGTCGCCGACGTCGGCGACGCGCTCAGGACGGTGCGCCGCGGGGGCGGCCGGGTGCTGGCGGACCGGCGGGAGATCCCGGGGGCCACGTTCGCGGTGGTAGCGGACAACCAGGGGGCGGTGTTCGCGGTGCTGGACGGCGACTCCGACGCGACCGGGAGCCCCTCCCCCACCTCCACCACCAGCAGCGACGGGGCCTGACGCCGTGCCGTCCCCCGCCCCGCGCGCGGCCCGGCCCGCGGCGTTCCGCCGGACCCGGCGGTTCCGGGGCCGGCGGTGCCCCGAGCCGCCCCCCGGGTTAGCCCCGGCGCGTTCCGGAGTGGAGAATCGGCAGGCGTACTTTCGGGACTGACGGCCGTACGCCTGCGGTGAGAGGCTGCAGGGGGGCCCGGTTCCGGGAGCCCCCGACGGGGAGGTGGATGGTTACGTGGTCGAGCAGCTGGCGCCGCACGACCCGAGGCGGATCGGTCCCTTCGAGGTGCTCGGCAGGCTGGGCGCCGGCGGGATGGGGCTCGTCTATCTCGCGCGGTCGGCCTCCGGCCGCCGCGTGGCGATCAAGACGGTCCGCAGCGAGCTGGCCGAGGACCAGCTCTTCCGGGTGCGCTTCACCCGCGAGGTGGAGGCCGCCCGGGCCGTCAGCGGCTTCTACACCGCGCCCGTCGTCGACGCCGACCCCCGCGCCGCCGTGCCGTGGCTGGCCACCGCGTACATGCCCGCGCCCTCGCTGGAGGAGATCGTGGGCGACTGCGGGCCGCTGCCGCCGCAGGCCGTGCGGTGGGTGGCCGCCGGGGTCGCGGAGGCACTGCAGTCCATCCACGGCGCCGGGCTCGTCCACCGCGACCTCAAGCCGTCGAACGTGCTGGTCCTGGAGGACGGGCCGCGCGTGATCGACTTCGGCATCGCGTCCGGTGTCTCCAACACCCGGCTGACCATGACGAACGTCGCCGTCGGCACCCCCGCGTACATGTCGCCCGAGCAGGCCCGCGACTCGCGCAGCGTGACCGGCGCCAGCGACGTCTTCTCCCTCGGCTCCACCCTCGTCTACGCCGCCACCGGACACGCGCCGTTCCACGGCGCGAACCCCGTCGAGACCGTCTTCATGCTGCTGCGCGAGGGGCCGGACCTGGAGGGGCTGCCGGGGGAGCTGCGCCCGCTCATCGAGTCGTGCATGCAGATGACGGCCGAGCACCGGCCCACCCCGGAGGGGCTGCAGTCCGACCTGGCGCCGCACCTCTTCGGCGCCGCGGGCGACGACAGCGGTACGGCGTCCGCGTGGCTGCCGCGTTCCGCGATCCGGATGATCGAGGCGCGCCGCGG
>NZ_BAAAPF010000404.1:0-5288 GCF_039531005.1 Streptomyces synnematoformans | reverse complement strand
CCGCCGCCGTACGCGCCGGGCCGCCGCCCCGCACCGCGCCCGGCCGTCAGCCGGGGGCGGTGAACCGCCGCAGGCCCAGCGTCTGCGCCGCCGCCGCGGCGGCGCCGATCAGCCCCGCGTCCGTGCCGAGGTGCGCCGGGACGACCGCCACGTTCGCCGCGTACGACAGCGCGGCGTAGGTCTTCAGATGCCGCCGCACCGGCGCGAACAGCAGCTCCCCGGCCGCCGCCACCCCGCCGCCGATCACCGCGGCCTCGATCTCGACCAGCGTCGCGGTGGCGGCGATACCCGCGGCCAGCGCCTGCGCGGCCCGGTCGAAGGAGGCGAGCGCCACCGGGTCGCCGGCGCGGGCCGCCGCGGCGACGCCGGCGGCGGTGTCGTCGCCGTCCGGGCCCGGGGTCCAGCCGTCGGCGAGGGCGCGACGGGCGATGTTGGGGCCCGAGGCGATCCGCTCGACGCAGCCGCGCCCGCCGCAGGGGCACGGGTCGCCGTCGAGGTCGACGGCGATGTGGCCGATGTGGCCGGAGTTGCCGGTGGGCCCGGCGTACGGCCGGCCGTCCAGGACGAGTCCGCCGCCGACCCCGGTGGAGACGACCATGCACAGCGCCGCGGACCGGCCGCGGGCCGCGCCCTGCCAGTGCTCGGCGGCGGCCATGGCGACGCCGTCGCCGACGAGCACCACCGGCCGGGCGCCGGTGACCTCGCGCACGGCGGCCACCAGCGGGTAGTCGCGCCAGCCGGGGATGTTGACGGGCCGGACGGTGCCCGTCTGGGCGTCCACGGGGCCGGCGCTGCCGATACCGAGGGCGCCGGCCCGGGCCCAGCCGGCGGGGTCGGCGGCGGCCAGTTCGCGCAGCACCCCGGTCACGGCGGCCATGACCTCCTCGCCGGTTCCGCCGGCGGGCGTGGGCCGCCGGGCCCGGGCGAGGAGCCGGCCGCCGGCGTCGACCAGGGCCGCGGCGGTCTTCGTACCGCCGATGTCGAGCGCGGCGACGAGCCCGGTCGGCTGGGCGGCGACCATCGTGGCGTCTCCTGGAGGTGCGGGTCGGGCGGGCGGGGGCGGTCCGCGGTCAGTCTGCCCAGAGGGTGACAACGTTGTCTAGCCCTTATCATCAGGCGCGTGTCTGATCACCTTCCCGGCCCGCAGCGGCCCCGCTACGGCAGCCGTCCGACGATGAAGGACGTCGCCGCCCGCGCGGGCGTCGGCCTGAAGACGGTCTCGCGGGTGGTCAACGGCGAGCCCGGCGTCACGCAGGAGACCGAGCGGCGGGTCCGGGACGCCATCGACGCGCTCGGCTTCCGCCGCAACGACAGCGCGCGCATCCTGCGCAAGGGCCGCACCGCCACCGTCGGGCTGGTGCTGGAGGACCTGGCCGATCCGTTCTACGCCCCGCTGAGCGGGGCCGTCGAGGACGTCGCCCGGGCGCACGGCTCGCTGCTCGTCCACGGCTCCAGCGGCGAGGACCCCGGGCGCGAGGAGGAGCTGGTGCTCGCGCTGTGCGCGCGCCGGGTGGACGGGCTGGTGGTCGTGCCGGCGAGCACCGACCACCGCTATCTGGAACCGGAGCTGGCCGCGGGGATCGCCGCCGTCTTCGTCGACCGGCCGCCGGGGCGGATCAGCGCCGACACCGTACTGTCCGACAACTACGGCGGCGCCCGCCGGGCGGTCGAGCACCTCGTCGGGCACGGGCACCGCCGCATCGGCTTCATCGGCGACCACCCCCGTATCCACACCGCCGCCGAGCGGCTGCGCGGCTACCGCGCGGCGATGGCCGGCGCCGGCCTGCCGGTCGCCGGGGCGTGGACGTCGCTGGGCAGCACGGAGCCGGCCCGGGTGGCGGCGGAGTGCCTGCGGATGACGACGGGACCGGATCCGGTCTCCGCGCTGTTCACCGGCAACAACCGGGTCACCGTCACCGCCGTGCGGACGCTGACGGCGGGCGGGCGGCCCGTGGCCCTCGTCGGCTTCGACGACTTCGAGCTGGCCGACCTGCTCTCCCCCGGGATCACCGTCGTCGCCCAGGACCCCGCGGAGCTGGGCCGGCGCGCGGCGGCCCGGCTCTTCCAGCGCCTCGAAGGCGCGGCCGGCGACCCGGAGCGGCTGGAGCTGCCGACGCGGCTGGTCGCCCGCGGCTCGGGCGAGCGCCCGCCGGCGGGCTGAGCCGGGGCGGCCGCGACGTGCCGCCGGGCAGTGCGTGCGCGGAACTTCGCCCCGAGGGCTCCCCCTTCCCCGGCGGCCGTGTTCCGATCATCATGCGAAGTCAGCACGAGCCCGCCGCCACGCGCACAGAAAGGCCGCATCCCCATGGCCCCCCGTGAGATCCCCTCCGCCCCCGCGGACGTCCTGCCCACGGACGCGGACGCCGGGCTGCTGGTCGGCCGCCTCCTCGACCCCGCGGACGGCGGCCCGAGCCTGGTGACCGTCCGCGGCGACGTCCTCGTCGACGTCACCGCCCTCGGGCCGACCGTCTCGGACCTGCTGGAGCGTCCCGACGCCGCCGCCCGCGTCCGCGGCGCGGCGGGCGGGCGGAGCTGGCCGCTCGGCGAGGTGCTGGCGGCCACCGCCGCCGGGGCCGCGGACCGGGCGAGGCTGCTGGCGCCTGTGGACCTGCAGGTGCTCAAGGCGGCCGGGGTGACGTTCGCGGACAGCATGATGGAGCGGGTCATCGAGGAGCGCGCCGGCGGCGCCGCCGCCGCGGCGGACGAGATCCGCGCACGGATCGGCGCCCGGCTCGGCACCCGGCTGGAGACGGTACGGGCCGGCAGCCCGGAGGCCGTCGAGCTGCTGGCGTGGCTGCGCGAGCAGGGCCTGTGGTCGCAGTACCTGGAGGTCGGCCTCGACCCGGACGCGGAGATCTTCACCAAGGGCCCGGTGCTGTCGGCCGTCGGGTACGGGGCGCCCGTCGGCGTCGCCGAGGTCTCCCGGTGGAACAACCCCGAGCCCGAACTGGTCCTCGTCGTCGCCTCGGACGGCCGCATCGCGGGCGTCACCCTGGGCAACGACGTGAACCTCCGCGACGTGGAGGGCCGCAGCGCCCTGCTGCTGCCCCAGGCGAAGGACAACAACGCCTCCACCGCCCTCGGCCCGTTCGTCCGCCTCACCGGCGACGGCTTCACCGTCGACTCCGTACGCGAGGCGACGATCGGCCTGTCGGTGCAGGGCGAGGACGGCTTCTCGCTGCGCGACTCCTCCGACATGGCGCGCATCAGCCGCCCGCTGGAGACGCTGGTCGCCCAGGCGGTCAGCCGGCGCCACCGGTACCCGGACGGCGTCGTGCTGTTCACGGGCACGCTCTTCGCGCCCACCGCGGACCGCGGCGCCCCGGGCAGCGGGTTCACCCACCGCGAGGGCGACCTCGTGGAGATCTCCACCCCGCTGCTCGGCACCCTGCGCAACACCGTCACCACCAGCGAGCAGGCGCCCCCGTGGGAGACGGGCATACGCGACCTGTACGCTGGATTCGCCCGCCGCGGCCTGCTCCGGGCGGCGACGCAGTAACCCGGGCACGCCCACCGGGACCCGGTCCGCATGCGGCGCCGCAGAATCCGTGTTCCCCGCACTCCCGCCCCAGGGTAGGCCGCTCCTCCGACACGCACGCCTCGCCACCGGCAGGCCGGCCGTACCGGGACCGGGGCGGGGGCGGGGTCCCCGGTCGGCCGCCGCCCTCAGGTCCGCGGCGGCCGTCCCGCCAGCGCGTCCAGGTCCGCCCGCCCCAGCCCCGTCCGCTCGGTGACCTCCGCCGCGTCCACCGCCCCGCAGTCCAGCCCGCGCCGCAGGTAGCCGCTGAGCGCCCGCGCCGTCGCCGGCTCGTCGAGTACCCCGCCGGCCCCGCCGCCCGCGCCCGCCTCGCGCCCCGCGTACGCCGCCAGCCGGGCGCACGCCGCGTCCAGCCCCTCCCGGCAGAACGCGTACACCGCCGCGTACCGCGTCGGCAGCTGCCCCGGATGCATGTCCCACCCCTGGTAGAACGCGCGCGCCAGCGACCGCCGCACCAGCCCGTAGTGCAGCCGCCAGGCCGCGTGCACCCGTTCCGTGCCGCCGACCGGCAGCACGTTCACCGACCCGTCGGACAGCCGCACGCCCGTCCCGGCCGCGGCCACCTGCATCACGGCCTTCGCGTGGTCGGCCACCGGGTGGTCCGGCGACTGGTGGGCCGCGGCCACCCCGCACGCGGCGCTGTAGTCGAACGTGCCGTAGTGCAGCCCCGTCGCCCGGCCGCCGGCCGCGTCGATCATCCGCGCGACCGTGGCGCGGCCGTCGGCGCCGAGGATCGCCTGGGTCGTCTCGATCTGGATCTCGAAGCCGAGCCGCCCGGCCGCGAGCCCGTGCGCGCGCTCGAACTCCCCCAGCAGCTCGGCCATCGCGCCCACCTGCTCCGGGTACGTGACCTTCGGCAGCGTCAGCGCCAGCCCGTCCGGCAGCGCGCCGCCGCCCGCCCGCAGCAGCGCGGTGAGGAAGAGGTCGAGCGTGCGGATGCCGCGGTCGCGGACGGCGGCCTCCAGGCACTTGGCGCGGATGCCGACGTACGGCGGTGCGCCGCCGGCGGCGACGGCGTCCGCGACCACCCGGGCGGCGGCCACGGCGGCGGCGTCCTCCTCGTCGTCGGGACGGGGGCCGTAGCCGTCCTCGAAGTCGACGCGCAGGTCCTCGACCGGCTCGCGCACCAGCTTGGCCCGCACCCGCTCGTACACCTCCCCCGCCGCGCCCTCGGCAAGCCCCAGCGCCGCGGCGAGCGCGCCGGCGTCGGGCGCGTGCGCGTCGAGCGCGTCGAGGGCCTGCCGGCCCCAGTCCCGTACGGTACGGGCGCCGAAGGCGTCGGCGGGGACGTAGACGGTGTGCACGGGCTGGCGGGTGCCGGGGTCGCCGGGGTACCGGCGGGCGAGTGCGGCGTCGACGGGGGCGAGGGAGGCGTCGATCCGGGCCCTGACGGGGGCGCCGATCGACGTCGCGGCCGGGTCGTCCTGCGCCGCCATGCACCCTCCCGGTTTCAACAGAACGTTGAATCGAACGTAACCGGGCACCCGGAGGGCGTCAACGGACAGCAGGCCGGCGGGCCGGAGGCAGGGGCCCGCGAGCGCTCAGGACCAGGCGCCGGCGAGCCAGGCGACCCACAGGGCGACGGGCCCGGCGAGCGTCACCAGACGCAGGGCGCTGTCCGCCGTCGCGGCGGCGTCGCGGTGCGGGGGCCAGGGCAGGTCGCGTACGTCGGGATCCGTGCCCGGCAGCGGGGCGCCCGCGGCAGCGGCGGCCGCCGTCGCCGCCGCCGTGGCGGCCCCCCCGGCCGCCG
>NZ_BAAAPF010000403.1:0-5291 GCF_039531005.1 Streptomyces synnematoformans | reverse complement strand
CTCGGCGGCCCCGGCGTCCTCCGCGCCGGGCGCCTCGGGTGTCCCGTACGCCCCGTACGCCCCGATCAGGTCCGCCGCCGCGGTACGGAACAGCTCCCGCCGCCGTACCCCGCGGGCCGCCGCCACCGCCGCCTCCGGGTCCGCGTGCCGCCCCACGGCCGCCAGGGTCTCCTGCTCCAGATGCGCCCGCCCGCGCGGCCGCAGCCCCTGCTCGTCGCCGAGCAGCGCCACCGCCTCCGGCGCCCGCAGCAGCAGGTCCGGCGCCAGCCGGCCGGCGGACAGCACCCGGGCCAGGTTCTCCGCCGCCGCGCCCTCGTCGCGCAGCAGCCGCAGGTACCACGGCGTGCTGCCCAGCGCGTCCGAGACCTTGCGGAAGTTGAGCAGCCCCGCGTCCGGGTCGGCCGAGTCGCCGAACCAGCCGAGCAGCACCGGCAGCAGCGTCCGCTGGATCGCCGCCTTCCGGCTCATCCCCGCCGTCAGCGCCTCCAGATGGCGCAGCGCGGCCGCCGGGTCCTCGTACCCCAGCGCCACCAGCCGCTCCCGGGCGGCGTCCGGCGTCAGCCGCACCTCCCCGGGCGCGAGCCGGGCGACGACGTTGAGCAGCGGGCGGTAGAACAGCTTCTCGTGCAGCCGCCGCACCTCGAAGGCGTGCCGCCGCCACGCCTTGCGCAGGTGCGAGACCGGGTCGCCGAGGCCCTCGGAGGGCGGCAGCAGCCGCGCCAGCGAGCGGCCGAGCGCGCGCAGCTCGCGCTCGCTCTCCGGCACCAGGTGCGTACGGCGCAGCTTCTGCAGCTGGATGCGGTGCTCCAGGGAGCGCAGGAAGCGGTACGCGGCGTCCAGCGCGGCGGCGTCGGCGCGGCCGACGTACCCGCCGGAGGCGAGCGCGGCCAGCGCGTCCAGGGTCGTGCCGCTGCGCAGCGAGGCGTCGGCGCGGCCGTGCACGAGCTGCAGCAGCTGCACCGCGAACTCCACGTCCCGCAGCCCGCCGGGGCCCAGCTTCAGCTCCCGGTCCAGCTGCGCCACCGGGATGTTCGCCACCACCCGGCGGCGCATCTGCTGCACGTCCGGCACGAAGTTCTCCCGCTCCGCCGCCTGCCACACCATCGGCGCGATGGCGTCCGCGTACGCCGCGCCCAGCTCCGCGTCGCCCGCGACCGGGCGGGCCTTCAGCAGCGCCTGGAACTCCCAGGTCTTGGCCCAGCGCTGGTAGTACGCGAGGTGCGAGGAGAGGGTGCGCACCAGCGGGCCGTTGCGGCCCTCGGGGCGCAGGTTGGCGTCGACCGGCCAGATCGTGCCCTCGGCGGTGGTGTCGGAGCAGACGCGCATGAGGCGGGCCGCGAGCCGGGTCGCGGCCTGCACGGCGGTGCGCTCGTCGCCCTGGCCGCCGCCGTCAGCGCCGTCAGCGCCGCCGCCATCGCCGCCGCCCGGGCCGGCGTCGCGGGGCTCGGCGACGAAGATGACGTCGACGTCCGAGACGTAGTTCAGCTCCCGCCCGCCGCACTTGCCCATCCCGATCACCGCCAGCCGGCACGCGGCCGCGTCCTCGGGCCGCTCCTCACAGGCGATCTCCAGCGCCGCACGCAGCGTCGCCGTCGCCAGGTCGGCCAGCTCCGCCGCGGCCTGCACCACGTCCGTCGTCCCGCACACGTCCCGGGCGGCGATCCCCAGCAGCGCGCGCCGGTACGCGATCCGCAGCGCGTCCGGCCGCGGCAGCTCCGCGCCGCGCGGCCCCCACACCCCCTCGGCGAGCGCCCGTTCGAACTCCGCCGTCGTCGGATGCAGATCGGCCGACTCGTACGTGACCAGGGACTCCCAGTCGTCCGGGTGACGCGCCAGATGGTCCCCCAGCGCCTCGGACGCGCCCAGCACCCCCAGCAGCCGGTCGCGCAGCGGCTTGGCCGCCACCAGCGTGTCGAGCAGCGCCTGCCGCCGCTCCGGCCCCAGCGCCTCCGCGAGCCGCACCAGCCCGAGCAGCGCCCGGTCCGGATCGGCGGTGGCGCCCAGCGCGTCGAGCAGGACGGGGTCGTCCCGTACGCCGTCGAGCGCCGTGGACTCCAGCAGCCGCCCGGCGTCGGCCGGCTCGCCGAACCCGTACCGCAGCAGCCGGGTGAACGAGCTGCTCCTGCGCCCCTGCGGAACCGCCATCACGCGCACCGCCTCCCGTCCCGTGATCACGCAGCCACGAGCTTACGGCCCCGCCTCAGCCGAGCGGACGGCCGAACCCGGCACGACGTCCGGCCCGACGGGGCACACCGCCGCCTACAGCACGGGCAGGTTCTTGCGCAGCTCGAAGGCGGTGACCTCCGACCGGTACTCCTCCCACTCCTGCTTCTTGTTGCGCAGGAAGAAGTCGAAGACGTGCTCGCCGAGCGTCTCCGCGCAGATCTCGCTGCGCTCCATCAGCCCGATCGCCTCGCCGAGGTTCTGCGGCAGCGGCTCGATGCCCATCGCGCGGCGCTCCGCGTCCGTCAGCGCCCACACGTCGTCCTCGGCGCCCGGCGGCAGCTCGTAGCCCTCCTCGATGCCCTTCAGGCCGGCGGCCAGCAGCATCGCGTACGCCAGGTACGGGTTGCAGCCGGTGTCGAGGGAGCGGACCTCGATGCGGGTGGAGCCCGTCTTGCCCGGCTTGTAGAGCGGGACGCGGACGAGCGCGGAGCGGTTGTTGTGCCCCCAGCAGATGTACGACGGCGCCTCCCCGCCCGCGCCCGCGGTGCGCTGGGAGCCGCCCCAGATGCGCTTGTACGAGTTCACCCACTGGTTCGTCACCGCGGAGACCTCCGCGGCGTGCCGCAGCAGCCCGGCGATGAAGGACCGGCCCACCTTCGACAGCTGGAACTCCGAGCCGGACTCGTGGAAGGCGTTGCGGTCGCCCTCGAAGAGCGACAGGTGGGTGTGCATCCCGGAGCCCGGGTACTCGGAGAACGGCTTCGGCATGAACGTCGCCTGCACGCCCTGCTCCAGCGCCACCTGCTTCATGATCAGCCGGAACGTCATGATGTTGTCCGCGGTGGTCAGCGCGTCCGCGTAGCGCAGGTCGATCTCCTGCTGGCCCGGGGCGCCCTCGTGGTGCGAGAACTCCACCGAGATGCCCATCGACTCCAGCATCGTGATCGCCTGCCGGCGGAAGTCCATGCCGACGTTCTGCGGGGTGTGGTCGAAGTAGCCCGAGTTGTCCGCGGGCGCCGGCCGGCTGCCGTCGACCGGCTTCTCCTTCAGCAGGAAGAACTCGATCTCGGGGTGCGTGTAGAACGTGAAGCCCAGGTCGGAGGTCTTGGCGAGGATCCGCTTCAGCACGTACCGCGGATCGGCGAACGACGGCGAGCCGCCCGGCATGAGGATGTCGCAGAACATCCGCGCGGTGCCGGGGATCTCCGCGCGCCAGGGCAGCACCTGGAAGGTGCCGGGGTCGGGCTTGGCGAGCATGTCCGACTCGTGCACCCGGGCGAAGCCCTCGATCGCCGAGCCGTCGAAGCCGATGCCCTCGTCGAACGCCTGCTCAAGCTCGGCGGGCGCGACGGCGACGGACTTCAGGAAGCCCAGCACGTCGGTGAACCACAGCCGCACGAACCGGATGTCGCGCTCCTCCAGGGTCCGGAGCACGAACTCCTGCTGCTTCTCCATGGTCCACATCCTCGCAGGTGACTCGGTGGCGTGGGCGTGAGCCCTCAGTATCACGCTACGGAGTTTCACGGGGGTTTCGCACCCCGCGATGCGCGGTGCGCCTGCAGCGGGCGCGGCGGGTGCGGCGGGTGGGGGGCGTGGTGCGGGGGCATGGGTGTGGGACGTCGCGGTGCGCGTGCCGTGGGCTCGACGGGCGGGCAGGCGGGTGCTGCGGGTGCGGGACGTGGCGGGGGTGTGGGGTGCCGCTGGGGCTTGAGGCGGTCGGCGGGCGCTCGGCGCACTGGTGGGGGCGGGCCGGTGCTACGACGGGGGGTGCAGCGTCGAGCCGTCGGTCAGCGTGGCGGTCAGCTCCGCCCGGGCGCCTCGTTTTGCCGCCGCGGCCAGGAACCGGCCCTCCGCCGCGCCGCTGACGCCGCCGGAGGCGGTGACCGACGTCACGTCGCGGCTGCCCGCCGCCAGCACGTACCAGCTCCCCGAGCGTGCCTTCCACAGCACGCCCGCCAGCGCGTGCGGCGCCCGCACCCCGCACGCCGTGGTGTCCCGCGCGCGGGCCGCCACCGCGCCCTGCTCCCGCGGGTCGGTCGCCGGCGGCTGGAACTGGGCCAGGGCCACCCCGCCGATGCCGCGCCAGGTGTCGGCACGGGTGCACACCCAGGCGGCCGTGCCGCCGTCCTCGGGCAGCGGCTGCCCGGCGAACGTCCAGGAGTTCACCGTCCGTACGCCCTGCGCGCGGAGCGTGGCGAGGTGGCACGCGGTGCGGGCCCAGCGGTCGCGGGCGGCGGCGCCGGCGACGTCGGTGGCGGCGGCCGGGGAGCCGTACGTCAGCCGGGCGGGCACCAGCTCGCCGAGGTCGGTCGTCAGCTGCGCGGGGGCGCCGGCGCCGGCGGAGGGCCGGGTGCGCAGCTCCAGGGCGGGCCAGGTGGTGCAGGGCTGCTCGGCGGCGGAGGGCTTCGTGCCGGGGGGCGTCCCGGTGGCGGGGGACCGGGTGCCGGGCGCGGGGGCGCCGGCTGCCGCTGCGGCGGCGTGGTCGGTCGTCTGGGTGCCGGTTGCGGCGGCGGGGCCGTCGGCCGCCCGGGTCCTGTCGGTCCGGCCGCCGTCGGGCTTCATGCCGTCGTCCTGCTCGCTGCCGCCCCGTTGGCCCTCTGGCCTCACACCGTCGCCCCCCTCGTCCGCGGGTCCGGGGTCGCCGTTCTCCGCGGGGGCGGTGGTCGGGAGCGGAGGGCTGGGCACGGGGGCGGTGACGCCGTCCGGGGTGCGGTCCACCCGGCGCGGCTCCGCCGTGGGGGCCAGCAGCTCGCGCCGGGAGACGCCGGAGACCCAGGGGGCGGTCAGATAGCGGACGTTGCCGTCGGTGCGGGCGACGACGACGGCCAGCGCGCTCGCCGCGTCCGCGGCGTCGGCGCGGGCGAAGTCCAGCACCGCGGCGCCCGTCTTGCCGCGCACCTCCGCGTACCGCACCAGCCGCAGCCCGTCGTGGAAGAGGACGACGGTCGCCCGGTCGACGTCCCCCGCGTACAGCAGCCGCGGCGGTCCCGCGGGCGGCCCGGCGGCGGTGCCGGGCGTCGCGGAGACCCGTACGGACCCGCCCGGCCGGGCCCAGACGGCCAGCGCCCGGCGCAGCAGCGCGGTGTCGCCGGTGCGGGCGCCGCGGGCGGGCCAGGCGGCGAAGT
>NZ_BAAAPF010000402.1:0-5296 GCF_039531005.1 Streptomyces synnematoformans | reverse complement strand
CGCCCGCGCCGCCCCCGCCGGGCAGCTGCGGGCGCCGCGGCGCGAGCCCGGCAGGCGGCTCCGCCGGCGGTACGGCCTGGGGGTTGCGGGCGCGGTACGCGGCCCGGTACGCGGCCGGGGAGGAGCCGAGCTGGCGGCGGAAGTGCCCGCGCAGCGCGACCGGCGAGCGGAAGCCGCACCGTCCTGCCACCTCGTCCACGGAGAAGTCCGACGTCTCCAGCAGCCGCTGCGCCTGAAGCACCCGCTGGGTGATCAGCCACTGCAGCGGGGCGCTGCCGGTGAGCGTGCGGAACCGCCGGTCGAACGTGCGTCGGCTCATGTACGCGCGGGCCGCCAGAGTCTCCACGTCGAACTGCTCGTGCAGGTTCTCCAGCGCCCAGGCGACGACCTCCGCCAGCGGGTCTCCGCCGATCTCCTCGGGTAAAGACCTGTCGAGGTAGCGCTCCTGGCCGGTGCCGCGCCGCGCGGGCACCACCAGTCTCCGGGAGAGCGCGGTGGCGGCCTCGGCGCCGTGGTCCTGGCGCACCAGGTGCAGGCAGAGGTCGATGCCCGCGGCCGTGCTCGCCGAGGTGAGGATGTCGCCGTCGTCGACGAACAGCTCGCGCGGGTCCATGTGGACCGACGGGTAGCGCTTGGCGAGCGTCGGCGCGTACATCCAGTGCGTGGTGGCGGGGCGGCCGTCGAGCAGCCCGGCCGCGGCGAGCGCGAACGCCCCGGTGCACAGCCCCACGACGCGGGCGCCGTCCTCGTGCGCGCGGCGCAGCGCGTCGAGCGCGGCGGCGGGCGGCGGCTGGGTGATCGAGCGCCAGGCGGGCACGACGACGGTGCCGGCCCGGGCCAGCGCTTCGAGCCCGTACGGGGCGGACAGCTCCAGGCCGCCGGTGGTCCGCAGCGGGCCGTCCTCACCGGCGCAGACCAGCAGCCGGTACCGGGGGGTGCCGGCGTCCTGGCGGTCCACTCCGAAGACGGAGAGGGGGATGGAGTTCTCGAAGACCGGGCCGCCGCTGAACAGCAGCACGGCGACCACTTCACGGCGCCTCCGGGGCGGTCGGGGCAACTCGCCGCGCACCGCGGCCGTCGCCACCTCGGGTGGGCGTGGCCCGCCGGACCGGATCGTTGCGCCCGCTCCGGTGGAGTCCTGGCTCATGACGCTAAGCCCCCTCGCTTCTCTCTCCCTCTGCGTCCTGCACCTGCACCCCCGAGACGATCTCGGTCTCTCGGCCAAGATCAAATCTACTGCGTCCGGTACGGCGGACCGGACAGCTTCAGCCCCGCATCTATATCGACAGGTAAAGCGTGCCTTGTGTGACAGACGGGGCAGGTTCGGCCCTACCTCGGTGTCGACAGGGAAACTTGGCGTGAAGCATTCGATCGCGAACGGTGTCATCGCTTCACGCGGCAGGGAAGGTCACCCCCCTCGGGTTCTCCGACGTGCACGGCTCGTGCGCCCCGACTGCGCCCCCAGCCCCCCGAGCCCGGAACGTTCCAGCCTTGAGTCTCGCAACTCCGGTGTGCAGAAGGGAAGTTGGCCGAAAAGATCAGGTTACCGACGGTTGCCCGCCCGGCTGTCGGCGTACGACCGCACGGGGTCGCGAAACCGCCGGTGGGGGCCTCGGCCCGGCCGTGTCCTGCGGCGCGGCTCCGGCGCGGGCGCCGCGGTCGCGTTCGCGGCGGCGATGATCCGTCCCGGGGGCGCGGCGAGAGCGCACGGAAGCGTGGGGGGCGGCACGGCGAACGGGCACCGAATCCGTGTGCGCCGGTACCGTGCGCCCTCCGCCAACCGTGCCGGGGCGGGCCGCCGAGCCGCCGCCCGGCCGCCGCCGGCCCCGGTCGGGCATTGCGCGGGACGCCACGCTGGGGCATGCTCCTGTGAACCGTTCGCCGGGGTCACCTGGCATACTGCCCCCCGACCCTGGGCAAGCGAGGTAGTGTCGCCGTACCCTTGTTGTACGGGATTGGGAAGATGATTCCCGGACACAGCATCCGAGTCCCTCCAGTCACGAGGATTCCCTTCGCCGAGACACCGATGGCCGGTCACGAAATCCCCGAACCCGCGGACCGCAAGCCGGTCGCCGATCCGCTGGCGAACCTGGAAGCGGCGGCCGAGTCGCGCCAGGGTTGCGATCCGGCGTTCAAGCACGGCGTCGTCTGCGGCTTCGACGGCTCCACCTCCAGCGAACGCGCCCTCGCCTACGCCGTGGGCATGGCCCGCCGGCTGGGCTGCGGACTGATCATCGTGCACGTGGCCAACCGGCTGCCCACCACCGTCTGGGCCGGCTGCGAGCCGCCCGTCTTCGTCGACGTGCCGGACCACCGCACCGAGGTACTCGGGCTGGAACTCGCCTGCGCCGACTACCTCTCCGACGTGCCGTGGATCCTGGTCGAGCGCGGCGGCGACATCTGCCACGAACTGGAGGAGGTCGGCCGGGAGTACGAGGCCGACGCCATCGTGGTCGGCTCCACGCAGGGCATCGTGGGCCGCATCTTCGGCTCCGTCGCCGGGCGCCTCGCCCGCCGGGCCCAACGGCCGGTCGTCGTCGTGCCGTAGCCGCCCCCGGCGCGCGTTTGCACCGGTAGCGCCGGGGGCGTGCGCGGTCGCGCACAACCGCAGAAATCTACTCGCGGGTAGATGTGGGTTGTGAATTTGTGAGGGGCATATAGGGGACACGACGACGCGCTGCCAGCCGGGAGGTGACGGTCCCCGGTGCGGCAGCGGCACCGCCGGCGTATTGGGCGACGCCGGCACAGGGGAGGCGGCCCTCTGCGCGACGTGGTGGCACGCGCAGAGGGCCGCTCTTTCGCCTCCCGCCGGGGGCGGGTCCCGGGTTATTCGACCGTGACCGACTTTGCCAGGTTGCGGGGCTTGTCGATGTCGCGGCCCAGCTCCAGGGCCGTGTGGTAGGCCAGGAGTTGGAGCGGGATGCCCATGAGGATGGGGTCCAGCTCCGGTTCGCTGCGGGGTACCACGATCGTGTGATCCGCCTTGTCCTGCCGGCGGTGGGCGACCGCGAGGATGCGGCCCTCGCGGGCCTTGATCTCCTCCAGCGCCGCGCGGTTCTTCTCCAGCAGCTCGTCGTCCGGCACGATCGCCACCGTCGGCACCTCCGGCTCGATCAGCGCCAGCGGGCCGTGCTTCAGCTCGGAGGCAGGGTAGGCCTCGGCGTGGATGTAGCTGACCTCCTTCAGCTTCAGCGCCGCCTCCCTGGCCACCGGGTAGCCGCGGACCCGGCCGATGAACATCATCGACCTGGCGTGCGCGTACTCCTTCGCCAGCGTCCGGATCGCGTCCTCGCCGCGCAGCATCTCCGCGATCTGGTCCGGCAGCCGGCGCAGCCCCTCGATGACGCGGCGGCCGTCGGCGACCGACAGGTCGCGGATGCGGCCGAGGTGGAGGGCGAGGAGGCCGAAGGCGACGACGGTGTTGGTGAAGCACTTGGTGGAGACCACGCAGACCTCCGGGCCGGCGTGCACGTAGATGCCGCCGTCGGTCTCCCGGGCGATGGCCGAGCCGACGACGTTGACGACGCCGAGGACCCGCGCGCCCTTGCGCTTCAGCTCCTGCACGGCGGCCAGCACGTCGTACGTCTCGCCGGACTGGGAGACGGCGACGTAGAGGGTGTCGGGGTCGACGACCGGGTTGCGGTAGCGGAACTCGCTGGCCGGCTCGGCGTCCGCGGGCACCCGCGCCAGCTCCTCGATCAGCTGCGCGCCGATCATGCCCGCGTGGTACGACGTGCCGCAGCCCAGGATCTTCACCCGGCGCACCGCGCGCGCCTCGCGCGCGTCCAGGTTGAGGCCGCCGAGGTGGACGGTGGAGAACCGGTCCTCGATGCGTCCGCGCAGCACCCGGTCGACGGCGTCGGCCTGCTCGCAGATCTCCTTGTGCATGTACGTGTCGTGGCCGGCCAGGTCGTACGACTCGGGCGACCACTCCACCGTCTCCGGCGCGGGCGAGGTGCGCGAGCCCTCGGTGGTGTACGTGCGGTAGTCGTCGGCCTTGACGGTGGCCATCTCGCCGTCGTCGAGGGTGACGACCTGGCGGGTGTGCGAGACGAGGGCGGCGACGTCGGAGGCGACGAACATCTCGCGCTCGCCGATGCCGAGGACGACCGGCGAGCCGTTGCGGGCGACGACGATGCGGTCGGGGAAGTCGGCGTGCAGCACGGCGATGCCGTACGTGCCCTCCACCAGCTGCAGCGTCTCGCGGACGGCCGCCTCCAGGGTGGTGGCGGCGGAGCGGCCGACGAGGTGGGCCAGGACCTCGGTGTCGGTCTCGGAGGCCAGCTCTACGCCGTCGGCGGCCAGCTTGGCGCGCAGATCGGCGGCGTTGTCGATGATGCCGTTGTGGACGACGGCGACCTTGCCGGCCTCGTCGAGGTGCGGGTGGGCGTTGGCGTCGCTGGGGACGCCGTGGGTGGCCCAGCGGGTGTGCGCGATGCCCGTGGCGCCGGCGAAGCGCTTGGGCAGCCGGGCCTGGAGGTCCCGTACCCGGCCCTTGGCCTTGACGGTCTTCAGCGCGCCGGAGCGGGCGGCGATGGCCACACCGGCGGAGTCGTAGCCCCGGTACTCCAGTCGCTGGAGCCCTTCGAGCAGCAGGGGCGCCGCGTCGCGCTTGCCGATGTAACCGACGATTCCGCACATATCGTTCGCTTCCTGTCGGGGGAGGGAGGAGGGTGGGTGGAGCGGCTAGCCGTATACGATGCGGCGCAGCTGACGCCGGGTCAGCTCGGGTGGCGCGACCGCGCGGTGCGCCAGCTCCCGGGCGATCCGGTCGAAGATCTCGTCGTTCACCAGGCCGCCCGCCCGCAGCTCGCGGTGGCGCCGGCGGACGAACGCGGGCGTCGTCTCGTCGAAGTAGGCGAGGACGTCCTGGACGACCCGCGCGGCTTCGCCGCGGCTGAGCGGCGCGCTGCGTATGAGGTGGTCGATAAGGTCCTCGTGCACCCGTTGATAGTGCTTGATGATCTTCCCTTGTGCAAGAAATCTGCCCGGAATCGGGCAGGGATCACTCCTTTTCCGCCACAGACCCCCCGGCGGGCACCGCGGCGGATTGGTCTACACCCCTTGACCGGGAGGGGAGCCGGCGGTACGGCTGGAATGTCCATGCCACCGGCCGGAAGGGACCACCGTGCGACGTCACCGCCCGCGGACTCCCCCGCACCGCTCCCCGCGCTCCCTCGCGCGTCTCGGCGGCGCCCTCCTGCTCACCCTCGCCGCGGGCGTCGGAGCCGGCGGCTCGGCGCCCCCCGGCGCGGCGCAGCCGGCCGCCGCGGAGCCGGCCGCGCTGGACTCCGTC
>NZ_BAAAPF010000401.1:0-5347 GCF_039531005.1 Streptomyces synnematoformans | reverse complement strand
GTGGCAGCGGGCACCCGGCCCCGGCTCCGCGCGCGGCCCGCGTGGTGCGCGCGAGCGCTCGGCTGAGCCGGCCCGCCGCGGAACGGCCCGGCCCTGGCCCCTCCCCCGCCCGCTCCCCTCGGCAGCGCACCGGTGCGTCCCTCCCCCCGCCGAGGGGTCCGCCCGTCCCCCGCCCGAGCGCCCGCGGTTCGCTCGCCGGCGTGACGACCCGGCCGGTGCCCGCTGCCTAGCCTCCGGGCATGACGACGTACGGACACCTGTACCTCCCCGCCCGCCGGTTCCTCGCCGCCCTGCTCGGGCTGCTGGTGCTCGTGCCCATGGCCGCGTGCGGGACGGGCCGGGACCACGATCGCGACAGCGGCACCGCCGGCACCCCGGCCGCCGCGAAGGACCACCCCGCCGCCCGGGCCGTGGAGAAGTATCTCGACCGGGTCTGGCCCGACGGCGCCCCCGGCACCGTCGTCGCCGCCCGCGGCGGCGCGCGGGTGGTCTGCTCGGGCCGCGGCCTGGCCGACCCGGCGGAGGGCACGCGCGCCGGGTGCGGCACCGTGTACGACATCGCGTCGATGACCAAGCAGTTCACCGCCGCCGCGATCGTGAAGCTGCAGACCGAGGGCCGGCTCGACGTCGCCGACCCCCTCGCCCGGTACGTCGACGGGGTGCCCGCGGACAAGCGCGGCATCACCCTGCACCACCTGCTCACCCACACCGCCGGCCTGCCCGAATCCCTCGGCGACGACTACGACCCCGTCTCCCGCGCCGAGCTGGTCTCCGGCGCCCTCGCCGCCCCGCTGCGGTCGCGGCCCGGTGAGACCTACGCGTACTCCAACACCGGCTACAGCCTGCTCGCCGCGGTCGTGGAGGAGGCGTCCGGCACCGGCTACGAGAGGTACCTGGCCGAACGCCTCTTCCGCCCCGCCGGCATGACCGACACCGGCTACGTCCTGCCCGGCTGGGACCGCGGGCGCATCGCCGTCGAGTACGACCGCGCCGGCCGCCCGCAGGGCACCCCGCTGGACCACCCCTGGGCCGCGGACGGCCCGTACTGGAATCTCCGGGGCAACGGCGGCATGCTCTCCACCGCCCGCGACATGCTCCGCTGGCACCGTGCCCTCCTCGGCGACCGCGTCCTCGGCGGCGCGGCGAGGTCCCTGCTGTTCACGCGGTACGTCTCCGAAGGCGAAGGCGGCGGCTCCTTCTACGGCTACGGCTGGAGCCTGCTCGACCTCGACGGCGCCCCCGTCGCCACCCACGACGGCGGCAACGACTGGTCCGCCGGCCGCGTCGCGCGCTTCCTGGACGACGGCACGCTGGTGTTCTGGATCAGCAGCGGCGCCATGCGCGACGGGCGGTGGGACCTGCCGGCCATGGACCGGGAGTTGACGACCGGAATCGCCGAACGGGTGCGCGCCCGCCCGTAGGGTGGGCGCATGCCGCACTCGCCGTTCGAGATCGAGTCCCTCGCCGAGTTCGACGCCGCCGTCGGCTCCGGCTCCATCAGCGGTTTCCGCGTGCAGTCCGTCGACCTGACGGGCCGCACGCGGCTGCTGCTCACCGCGGACGTGCACGGCGCCGTGTTCCTCGGCTGCGCGATAGCCGAGGAGGCGGCGCGGCGCGTGCAGCGCGACGGCGCGCTGGTCTTCCCCGTGGTGCCGGATCTGCCGTTCGACCCGTACCGGGGCGCGCTGTACACCCCGGACGAGCTGTTCGCGGGCCTGGCGCGGGGGTACGAGGAGACGCCCGACGCCCGCTCGTACGCCTGGTTCCAGCGCACCCGCGCCGAGCACGACATATTCGCCGCGGTGATCCGGGGCATGCACGACGAGTCGATGTCCAACGCGCTGGACGAGCGGCTGCGCGCCGGCCGGCCCGTCGTCGGCGTCATGGGCGGGCACGCCCTGCAGCGCGGCGGCGAGGAGTACGCGGGCGCGGCCGAGCTGGGCCGGGCGCTGGTGCGCGCCGGGTTCGACGTGGCCACCGGCGGCGGTCCCGGCGCGATGGAGGCGGCCAACCTGGGCGCGTACGCGGCGGAGTTCGACGACGCGATGCTGGCGGAGGCGGTCCGCATGCTGGGCAAGGCGCCGTCGTTCTCCCCTCCCCCAGGGCCTTCGGCCTGGGCGGTACCCCCGGTCACGGAGTGGGCCGAGGCGGCGTTCGCGGTACGGGAGCGGTGGCCGGGCGGCGGCGACTCGATCGGCATCCCCACCTGGTTCTACGGCCACGAGCCGCCGAACGCCTTCGCGGGGCACATCGCGAAGTACTTCGCGAACGCGCTGCGCGAGGACGGGCTGCTGGCCCGCAGCACGGCCGGCGTGGTGTTCCTGCCGGGCGCGGCGGGCACGGTGCAGGAGATCTTCGACGCGGCGACGCCCAACTACTACGAGTCGCGCGGCGAGCCGCGCCCCATGGTGCTGGTGGGCCGCGGCCACTGGTCGGCGCGGCTGCCGGCGTGGCAGCTGCTGTCGGCGCTGGCGGCGGGCCGGTCGATGGCGCCGCGGATCGCGCTGGTCGACTCGGCGGCCGAGGCGCCGGAGGCGCTGCTGCGGCTCGGGGCTGCGGGCTAGCCCGGGGCGGCAGGCGGGGCGGGGCGGCGGGCTAGCCGGAGCCGTCGGGCGGCAGCGTCACCGTGACCGTCAGCCCGCCGCCGGTGCGGGGGCGGGCCGCCGCGTCCCCGCCGTGAGCGCGGGCGACGGCCCGTACGATCGACAGCCCCAGCCCGGCGCCGCCGCCGGCCGCCAGCCGGTCGCCGCCGAGGCGGCGGAAGGGCTCGAAGAGGGCGGGTATCTCGTACGGGGGCACGGCGGGGCCGCTGTTGGCGACCGCCAGCTCCGCCCCGCCGCCGGCCCGGGTTCCGCAGGTGACGCGGACGTGCCCGCCGGTGCCCGAGTTGTGGCGGACGCCGTTCTCGACGAGGTTGTGCGCCAGCCGCTCCAGCAGCAGCGCGTCGCCGGCCGTCCACGCCTCCGCGGTCCGCGCCGTCACCTCGATCCCGTCCCGCGCCGCCGCGGGCGCGGTCTGCGCGACGACGTGCTCGACGATGTCGGCGAGGTCGACGGGGTGCCGCTCGGTGATCTCGTTCTCGGAGGTGGCGAGGAGCAGCAGCCCGCTGATGAGCCGCTCGTGCCGGGAGTTGATCTGCAGCAGGTCCTCGCCCAGGCGGGTGACGTCGGCGGAGGCGGCGGGCCGGTGCATGGCGGTCTCGACCAGGACGCGGCCGATGGTCAGCGGGGTGCGCAGCTCGTGGGAGGCGTTGGCGACGAAGCGGCGCTGGCCGTCGAAGGAGCGGTCGAGGCGCTCGACCATGGTGTCGAAGGTGTCGGCGAGTTCCTTGACCTCGTCGTCGGGGCCGGCGAGCGCGATGCGCTCGTGCAGCCCGCGGCCGGCGGCGGGGGCGTCGGCGATGCGGCGGGCGGTGTCGGTGACCCGGTGCAGCGGGGCGAGGACCCGGCCGGCGACGAGCCAGCCGAAGCCGGCCGCGGCGGCGCCGACGACGAGGAGGGCGATGCCGCCCTGGGTGAGGAGGGAGTTGCCGGCGGCGTCGCGCAGGGCCTCCTCCCGGCTGTCGGTGAACCGCTCGTGGACGGGCCCGGGGTCCGGGCCGGGGCCGGGGGCGCCGGACGGAGTGCCCGGGGCGGCGGTCGGCGCGGCGGACGCCTCGGCGGGCGGCGCCGCGGACGGCCCGGTGGAGCTGCTGTTGAGCGTTCCGCCGCCGAGGCGGGCGTTGAACAGCACGTACGTCAGCCCGAGGAGCACCGCGCCGGCGGCCAGGAACATGGCACCGTAGACGAGCGTCAGCCGGGCGCGGAGGGTGAAGCGCCGCGGCCGGAGCGTCCTGCGCGGGCCGGTCACGGGATGCGGTATCCGACGCCGGTGACGGTCTCGACGACCGGCGGCTCGCCCAGCTTGCGGCGCAGCTTGAGGACCGCGAGGCGCACCGCGCCGGTGAACGGGTCGGCGTGCTCGTCCCACGCCTTCTCCAGCAGGTGTTCGGCGGAGACCGGGGCGCCTTCGGCGCGCAGCAGTTCGGCGAGGACGGCGAACTCCTTGCGGGACAGCGGCACGTAGCGGCCGTCGCGTACGACCTCGTGCCGGGCCGGGTCCAGGGCGATCCCGGCGCGGCGCAGCACGGGCGGCGCGGCGGGCCGGACGCGGCGGCCGAGCGCCAGTACCCGGGCGGCGAGTTCGGGGAAGGCGAACGGCTTGGTGAGGTAGTCGTCGGCGCCCAGCCCGAGGCCGGCGACGCGGTCGGCGACGTCGCCGGCGGCGGTGAGCATCAGCACCCGCGCGGCCGAGCCGGCCGCGACGAGGCGGCGGCAGACGTCGTCGCCGGGCACGGCGGGCAGGTCGCGGTCGAGGACGACGACGTCGTAGTCGTGGACGGCGGCGCGCTCCAGCGCGGCGGCCCCGTCGTACGCGATGTCGACGGCGTGCGCCCCGGCGCGCAGCCACGCGCCGACGGCGTCGGCGAGCACCGGCTCGTCTTCGGCGACCAGCACCCTCATGTCACGGCCTCCCTCCGGCTGGGCGGGTTCGGGGCCATCGTGCCGAACGACGCGTTTCCTCGCCGTCAGGAACCGCGGCCGTACGGCGGAAACAGCCGGGAAACGCGCCGTCCCGTTGCATCGGCCGCGCGGCGCCGGCGTCCGGCCGGTGCCGACGACACGAGCGGAGACGACGATGCGACGACGTACGCGCACCGCGTTCGCGGCCCTGCCGCTGGCGCTCGCCCTGGCCCTGACCGGCTGCGGCTCCGACGTCGGCGGGGACGAGGTGGCCTCGGCGGGCGGCGAGAAGAAGGACGGCGGGGGCCGGGAACCGGTCGCGGAGGACCTCGACGAGCAGATGCTGCAGTTCGCGCGGTGCCTGCGGAGGAACGGCGTGGACGTCGAGGACCCGGAGCCCGGGCAGGGCGTCGCCCTGAACATGGACGGCGTCGACGAGGCGGTGGCGGACCGGGCCATGGAGGCGTGCCGGAAGTACGACCCGGCGACGTCCTCGAAGGACGACCCGATCAGCAAGGAGCTGGAGAAGAAGCTGCGGAGGTATGCGCGGTGCATGCGCAACAACGGGGTGGCGGACTTCCCGGATCCGGTACCGGGCGGCGGGCTGCAGGTGGACGGCGCGATCGAGCAGGACCCGGACTACGACGGGGCGGAGCAGGCGTGCAAAAAGCTGCTGCCGGCGGGCGAGGGTGAAAGCTCCACGAACGAGAGGGAGGGCTGATGAACGCGCGGCCCGCCACCGCCCGGCAGGAGCCGGACCCCGCGAAGTCCCGCCGGGCGCCGGACCCCGGCGCCGCCCGGCAGGAGCCGGACCCCGCGAAGTCCGCCGCCGGGGCCGCCGCGCC
>NZ_BAAAPF010000400.1:0-5399 GCF_039531005.1 Streptomyces synnematoformans | reverse complement strand
CCGCACCCGAATCCCTGGCGGCCTGCAGCACCTTGCCGATGTCCAGGTAGCTCGTAGCCGGCGTGTCACCGCCCAGCGCGAACGCCTCGTCGGAGGCACGGACGTGAACGGCGTCGCGGTCCGGCTCCGCGTACACGGCGACGCTGGCGAGACCCGCGTCCCGGCACGCCCGGGCTAGGCGAACGGCGATTTCGCCGCGGTTGGCGATGAGCACCTTGCGCACGATGACTCCCTCTTCTCCCCGTTACCAGGCGCTGTCGCGCCACGCCCCGACGCCGCGAAGCGTCGGCTGACCGGTCATCAGCTCGGCCCGGCGGCTCCATCGGCCCCGATGCCGGTCGTCCACCGCGGGGCCGGCACCGGACCCGGCGGTGCGGGCCGCGGCCGCCAGGGCGAGCACGACGGCGGCCACCTCCTCGGGCGTGGGCTCGCCGGAGACGTGGATGAGCGCGGCGTCGGTCACAGCGGCAGGTTCCCGTGCTTGCGCGGCAGCCGCGTCTTGCGCTTGTCCCGCATCATCTCCAGGGCCAGGGCCACCTGCCTCCGGGTCTCGTGGGGCATGATGACCGCGTCCACGTAGCCGCGCTCCGCCGCGACGTACGGGTGGCACAGGGTGCGTTCGTACTCCTCCCGGATCGTCGTGCGGGCCTGCTCCGGGTCGTCGGACTCCTCGATGGCGCGCCGGTAGAGCACGCTGACCGCGCTGTCGCCGCCCATGACGGCGATCTCGGCGGTCGGCCAGGCCAGGCTGACGTCCACGCCGAGGTGTTTGGAGCCCATCACCGCGTAGCCGCCGCCGTACGCCTTGCGGGTGATCACGGTGACCATCGGCGTCGTGGCCTCGGAGTAGGCACACCCCAGCTTGGCCCCCCGCCGGATGATGCCGTTGCGCTCCTGGTCCTGCGAGGGCAGGTATCCGGGTACGTCGGCGAACGTGACGATCGGGATGTGGAAGGCGTCGCACATGCGGATGAAGCGGGCCGCCTTCTCGCTGGCCTCCAGGTCGAGCGCGCCGGCCAGGTGCGACGGCTGGTTCGCCACGACCCCCACCGACCGGCCCTCGATCCGCCCGAAGCCGCAGATGATGTTGGGGGCGTACAGCGGCTGGATCTCCAGCAGCTCGCCGTCGTCCAGCACGGTGTGCAGCACGCGGAACATGTCGTAGGGCTGGTTGACGCTGTCCGGGACGAGCGTGTCCAGGTCGAGGTCCTCCTGAGTGGGCTCGGACGGGGCGTCGGACGGGTACCTGGGAGGCTCGGTCATGTTGTTCGACGGCAGGTAGCTCAGCACCTCCCGGGCGTACTCCAGCGCGTCCTTCTCCTCCTGGGCGAGGTGGTGGGCCGATCCCGTGACCGCGTTGTGGAGCCGCGCGCCGCCCAGCTCCTCCCGGTCGACGCGGTGCCCGGTGACGGTCTGGAGGACCTCGGGGCCGGTCACGAACATGTGCGAGGTGCCTTCGACCATGATGATGATGTCGGTCACCGCCGAGGCGTACACCGCGCCTCCGGCGCACGACCCCATCATGAGCGAGATCTGCGGGATGACGCCCGAGGCGTCCACGTGCCGCTTGGCGAACTTCGCGTAGTAGGCGAGGGCCACGACCCCCTCCTGGATGCGCGCCCCGCCGGAGTCGTTGATGCAGATGATGGGGCAGCCCGTCTCGATGGCCAGGTCCATCACCTTGATGACCTTCTCGCCGAACACCTCGCCGAGGCTGCCGCCGAGCACGGTCGCGTCCTGGGCGAAGACACAGACCTTGCGGCCGTCGATCATCCCGGAGCCGGTCACCACGCCGTCGCCGTAGGGACGGTTCTTCTCCATCCCGAAGTCGTGGCAGCGGTGCCGGGCCAGCGCGTCGAGTTCGACGAACGTGCCCGGGTCGAGCAGCAGGTCGATGCGTTCGCGAGCGGTCAGTTTCCCCCGGGCGTGCTGCTTGTCGCTGGCCGCTCCCGTCGACTGGGCGGTGAGCGCCTCCCTGCGCTGACGGAGTTCCGCCAACTGCCGTGCGGTGCGCCCGGTTGTGGTTGTCGCCACGTGCGTCTCCCGTAGGTCCGTGAAAGGGTGTGACTGCCTGGGGCTGCCCCGTCGGGGTCAAGCCGGGGTCAACCGGCCGTCCAGGTACAGCTGGCGGCACAGCCGCCGCTGCACCTTGCCGCTGGACGTCACGGGCAGTGAGCCGCGCCGCACCACCACCACGTCGTCCACCGCGAGCCGCTGCCCCTCGTGGACGGCGGCCCTGACCCGCGCGCGCAGCGTCCCGGCCCCGGTCGCGCGCAGCGTCCTGCCGCTGGCCTCGACGACGACGACCAGCCTCTCGGCCGCACCGTCGTCCACCGCGAAGGCGGCGCAGGAGTTGGGGTGCAGCCCGGGGTCGCATCGCTCGACGGAGAGTTCGATGTCCTGGGGATAGAAGTTCCGTCCCCGGTAGACCACGAGGTCCTTCTGGCGCCCGGCGACGTACAGCTCCCCGTCGTGGAGGAAGCCCAGATCCCCGGTGCGCAGATGGGGGCCCTCGTGTTCCGCGCCCGCGATCCAGGCGTGGAACACCGTGCCGGTCTCGGCGGGCCGGCGCCAGTAGCCCTGGGCCACGGACGAGCCGCTGAGCCATATCTCCCCGACGCGACCGTGGGGGCACGGGCGTCCGGTGTCCGGGTCCACGATGCGCACCCGGGTCCCCTGGACGGGTATCCCCGTGCTCACCAGATCCACGACGTTGCCGGGCTCCCCTTCGCCGATCACCATCTCCACCCGGTTCTCGGTCAGGGCTCCGGCACGCACCCGCAGCACGAAGGGCTCCTGGTCCGGGCGGCTCCCCGTGGCCTTCAGGGTGTTCTCGGCCAGGCCGTAGCAGGGGCACATGGCGCGCGGATCGAAGCCGAGGGGGCCGAACACCTCCGCGAACGCGCGGACGGTGGGCTCCCGGACCCGCTCGGCGCCGTTGCCCGCCAGCCGCCACGACGACAGGTCGATGCCTCCGAGGTCCCGGCCCGCCCGCGCCGCGCGGACGCACAGCTCGAACGCGAAGTTGGGGCCCGCCGAGTGCGTGCCCCGGAACCGGGAGACGGCCCGCAGCCAGCGCAGCGGGTCGCGGACGAACGCCTCCGGGGCCATCAGGTAGGAGGGGATCCCCGCCCACAGCGGCAGCACGATGCCCTTCACCATGCCCATGTCGTGGAAGAACGGCAGCCAGGAGACGACGGCGCCGTCCGGCCGGCAGGGCCACAGGAGGTCGATCTCGCGGGCGTTGCCGAGGAAGTTGGCGTGGCTGACCATCACCCCCTTGGGATCGGCGGTGGAACCGGAGGTGTACTGCAGGAGCGCGATGTCGACGGGCAGGGGGCGGGGCGCCGGGGCCGTCCCGGCGGGCGGAGGGACGTCGGTGGCGACGAGGGTGAGGCCCTTCATCGCGGGCACGTCCCCGAAGCGGGTCATCAGGTCGTCGCGGACCGCGGCGGTGGTGAGGACGAGGTCGGTGCCCGCGTCGTCCGCGATCCTGCGCATGCGCTCCACGCCGGTCACCCGCCCGGGGACCTGCACGGGCGCGGCGGGCACCCCCGCGTGCATGCAGCCGTAGAGGGTGCGGACGAACTCCAGCCCCGAGGGGTACAGCAGGACCACGGGCGCGCCCCGTTCCGCCGTCCGGGCGAGCAGGCCGGCCCGTTCGGCCGCCGCCGCGTGGAGTTCGGCGTACGTCACGGTCTCCGTCGGTTCCTCTCCGTTGGCGAGGAAGACGTACGCGACCTGATCGGGCTGGGTCACGGCACGGTGGTGGAGAAGCCCGGGCAGGGTCTGCGCGGACGTGCCCACTCCGGCCGCTTCTGCGGTCTGAACTGTGGTCATCGACTCCTCCGGAGGTGGATGCGATTCTGGGCGGCCGCGCGCTGGCCACGCGACGGCGCCTCCCGGCCGCGGGTGCCGGTGCGCCGGCGCGCACGGCACGGGCCCGGCCCGGCGCGGGCCCTCACGGCCGCTGCCGGATCAGGGCCTCGACCGCCTCGGTCTCCCGTGCCAGCCGTGCCAGCAGGTCGTCTTCATCGGGTGCGGTATCGGGTGCGGCGGTAGCGGCGGGGGCGGCGGCGGGGGGCTCCGGCGGGGGCCCGGGTGCGGGCTCCGGCGGGGCCGGCGGCGCCGGCTGGCCGCCCGGCAACTCGGCCGCCAGGTAGCCCGCGACCGCCTCACAGGTGGGGTACTCGAACACGAGGGTGGCGGGCAGCGGGACGCCGAGGCGGCGTTCCAGCCTGACCTTCAGCTCCAGCGCCGTCACGGAGTTCACGCCCATCTCGAAGAAGCCCTGCCGGGCGTCCGGTTCGTCGCCGCCGTCCATCCCGAGCACCACGACCACCTCGTCCAGCACGCACTCCAGCAGCCGCTCCGCGCGGGCGGCGGGGGACAGCGCCGCCAGGTGGGCGACCAGTTCCCCGGCCCCGGCCGGGGACGCCGAGGCGTCCATCTCGTCGAACAGCGGCCACCGCATGGTCTGCCGGTAGAGGGGAAGCAGCAGGCTCCAGTCCGCGGACGCGGCGAGTACCTCGTGGAAACCGAGGTCCACGGAGGCGTCCAGCAGCTCGGTGGCGGCGGCGGGATCGAGCGGCTCCAGGCCGCCGCGTACCAGCCGCGCCCGGGCGTCGGCGCTCAGCAGGTCCAGCCCGTCCCACGGGGTCCAGGCGACGGCGGTCACCGGGCGGCCGAGCGCGCGGCGCCGGCCGGCGAGGGCCGTGAGCATCCCGTCCACCGGCGCCTGGACCTCGGCGCCGAGCGCGCCCCAGTGCGAGGCCGCCGAGCCGAACGCCACGAAGAGTTCGAGTTCCGCCCCGGCGTCCGCGCACACGTCGTGCCACACCCAGGCTCCCCTGGCCCGGTCGTGGAGCGCGCGCGAGAGCGCCTCGGCATCCGGCTCGGCCCCGCTCCACGGCTCCCACTCGGCGCCCAGCCAGACCAGCCCCGCCACCGGACGTCCGCCGCCGGCGGCCTTGTCGAGAACGCCGCGCACGTGGGCGGCGTCGGCCCGGGCGCCCACCATCTGCACCTCCCCCGCACCGCGCGCGCGGAGCCAGTCGCGGACGTGGACGGCCAGTCGGTGCTCGGCGCCCGCCACGAGGTAGGTGCGCCCGGCGTCGAGCCGGACCGGTTCGAGCACCGGGGGCGGTGCGGCGTCGCGGGTGACGCGCGCCACCAGCCGCGTTCCGCCGCGCAGCGCCACGTGGTCCTCGCCGTCGCCGGACAGCGCCTCGGCCAGGATCGCGTCGGCGTCGTCGGTGCCCGGACGGACCGGGTCGAGGTCGAGGGTGCCGCCCCAGGCACCGGGGCGGCGGACGCCGAGCACGGTGGCCGTCTCCCGCAGCCCGGCGGGCAGCGGCGCGGCCCGGCCCGCCGCGTCGACCGCCTCGGCGGCGGCCTTC
>NZ_BAAAPF010000399.1:0-5490 GCF_039531005.1 Streptomyces synnematoformans | reverse complement strand
CGCGCGTGGGGGGCCGGGGCGGCGCCCCGGTTTGGGAAAGGGGCGGGGCTGGGGAGACAACCCCGCACGGACGCAAGGAGCGATCACACATGCCAGCCGCCGACGTAGCCGCCCTCGTGGCCGCCGCCCGCGAGGGCGGCCCGCGGGCCGTGGCCCGGCTCATCACCCTGGTCGAGGGCGCGTCGCCGCAGCTCCGCGAGGTGATGGCCGCCCTCGCCCCGCTCGCCGGCCGGGCCTACGTCGTCGGGCTCACCGGCTCGCCCGGCGTCGGCAAGTCCACGTCCACCTCCGCCCTGGTCACCGCGTACCGCAGACGCGGCAAGCGGGTCGGCGTGCTGGCCGTCGACCCGTCCTCGCCGTTCTCCGGCGGGGCGCTGCTCGGCGACCGGGTGCGGATGGGCGAGCACGCCTCCGACCCCGGCGTCTACATCCGCTCCATGGCCACCCGCGGCCACCTCGGCGGTCTGGCCTGGTCCGCGCCGCAGGCGATCCGGGTGCTGGACGCCGCCGGCTGCGACGTGGTGCTGGTGGAGACCGTCGGCGTCGGGCAGTCGGAGGTGGACATCGCCGGGCAGGCCGACACCTGCGTGGTGCTGCTGGCGCCCGGCATGGGCGACGGCATCCAGGCGGCCAAGGCCGGGATCCTGGAGATCGGCGACGTCTACGTGGTCAACAAGGCCGACCGTGACGGCGCCGACGCCACCGCCCGCGAGCTGAACCACATGCTCGGCCTCGGCGAGGCCCGCGCCCCCGGCGACTGGCGCCCGCCCATCGTCAAGACCGTCGCCGCCCGCGACGAGGGCACCGACGAGGTGGTCGAGGCGCTGGAGAAGCACCGGGCCTGGACCGAGGAGCACGGCGTGCTCGCCGAGCGCCGCCGGCGCCGGGCGGCCCGCGAGGTCGAGACGATCGCCGTGACCGCGCTGCGCGAGCGCATGGCCGACCTGCACGGCGACCGCCGGCTGTCGGCGCTCGCCGAGCGGATCACGGCGGGGGAGCTGGACCCGTACGACGCGACCGTCGAGCTGCTGGAGGGCCTCACCGGCGGCTAGCCGGACGGCGCACGGGCACCGGGCCCGGGCCGCCACCGGGCCCGGGCCGTCCGCCGTCCGCCGTTCGGCCGCTACCGGCCGAAGCCCGCCGGGCCGGGCTGGCCGGCGCCGCCCGGCACGCCCTGCTGGTGCGGCACGGCGCCGGTCGCCAGCCCGGCCTGCATCGTCTCCGTCGACTGCAGCAGCACCTGCCCGGCGCCGGTGAACTGGAACTGGTGCTCCTCGCCGGACGCGCCGCCGATGCCGGTCATGGCGCGGATGCCGCCCAGGAGGCCCTGCATGTAGCCGTGGTCGTAGTGGTGGCACGGCGAGGGGCAGTCGGCCCAGCCCACCAGCGCCTGCGGGTCGACCCGGATCGGCGGCTCGACGAAGACGACGGCGCCGTTGGAGACGGCGACGAACTTGCCGGTGCCGATCAGCGTCAGGAAGCCCGGCACGATCGACTGTTTCAGCTCCAGCCCCGGCTCGAAGGCCAGCAGGTTCCCGGAGCGGATCGTGAGGTTGCCGTCGTCCAGGTCGTAGGAGTTGACGTCGAACGCCCGGTCCGCGAGCAGCATCATGCCGCTGCCCTGCGCCACCACCCAGTCCGCGGCGTGCAGCGGCGAGTGGAAGCTGCCGGCGACGAGGCCCTCGAACGCCCCGTGGCCGACGCCGTCGAAGGAGATCTGCCCGTAGTAGGCGATCATCTTCCCCTTCTGCACGAACCACTGGCCGTTCAGCGCGACGCTGAAGGCGTACGGGTGGACGTTGTCGTTCTGCGGCAGCGTCTGCGCGTCGTGGACGACGGGTCCGGCGTTCACAGCTTCTCCTCCGATGCCTGCACGTACACCGTGCCGTTGCCCGACAGCTCCAGCTGGAACGCCTCGCCGGAGCCGCGCCCCACCATGTCGCGCCAGCCGAGCGCGGTGGAGAGCTTGTTCTGCACCTGGCCGCGGTGTGCGACGTACGCCTGCGGGTCGACGTGCACCGCCCGCCGGGGGGTGATCGGCAGTTCCAGCACGCCGCCGTGGGCCATCACCGCCACCGCGCCGTGGCCGGCGAGGGTGGTGGTGAACAGGCCCTGGCCGGTGACCTGGCCGCGGACCATGCCCATGACGCCGCCCTGCGAGCCCATGAACATCGTGCCCTGCTGCAGCGAGCCGTCGAAGGCCAGCAGCCGGTCCGCCTCGACGTAGAGGGTGTCGCCGGACAGCTCGACGACGTGCACCTCGTGGCCGCCGTGACCGAACATCACGGTGCCCGAGCCCTCGACGGTCATCAGCGGCGTCGCCTCGTTCGCCACCCGGCGGCCGATCATCGACGTCAGCCCGCCCTGGCCGCCCTGGATGTTGGGCGTGAAGCTGACCTGCCCGGTGTAGGCGAGCATCGCCCCCCGCTGGCTGTACATCGTCTGGCCGGGTGACACCCGGGCCTCGGCGATCTTCGAGTTGAGCATGCGGAACGGCATCTCTAGACCGCACCCCCCACCGTGTTGCGCTCGCTCGGCTGGACGTAGACCAGCCCGTCGCCCTCGAAGCGGATCTGGAACGCCTCGCCGCCGCCCTCGCCTATGAGGGTGCGGAACGTGGCGCCGGACTGGAAGTGCTGCTGGACCCGGCCGGTGTGCGCGACGTACGCGCCGGGGTCGACGACCAGCGGCATGTGCGGCGCGACCCGCAGGACCACCGCGGGGCCGTCGGACATGAGCGCCGCCTGGCCGGTGCCCTCCACGGTCGTGGTGAACAGCCCGGTGCCGGTGCTCGCGCCGCGCATCCCGGTGAAGCTCGTCCCCGTCTTCAGCCCGCCGTCGGTCGCCAGCAGGTTGCTGGACTCCACGTACAGCTTGTCCGACTGCAGGCCGACAAGGTTGATCACGCTGGCCCGGTCGGCGAAGTAGCAGGTGCCCTGCCCCTTCACCTCCATCAGCTCCATCTGCTCGCCGGTCAGCCGGCGCGTCACCATCCCCCGTATACCCTCGCCGCCCCCCGTGAGCTTCTTGAACGCCATCTGGCCGTCGTAGGCGACCATGGAGCCGTTCTTCGCCTTCACCGCGTCGCCGGCCATGTCCACGGCCAGCACCTTGCTGCCTTCTAGTCGAAACTGAGCCACGGGCCGACGCTAGCCGCTCGGCCACCCCTCCCGGAAGGCCGGGTATGGGCGGCTGACACAATGGGGTCCAGTTTGCCCGGGGAGATCCCCCGGTTCCCGGACGATCCGAAGGCTGCTTCGATGGACCCTGTGGACATCCAGACCGCTTCCGCCCTCCGCCGGCTCCGCCTGATCTCCGCCCCCGAGGCGGTCTCGTTCCTGCTGCTGCTCGTGTGCTCCGTGCTCAAGCGGACCACGGACTTCGACGCGGTGCCGGTGATGGGCATGATCCACGGGCTGCTCTTCATCGGGTACGTGCTCTTCCTCGCGGACGCCTGGAACCGCACCCGCTGGCCGGCCAAGCGCGCCGCGCTCTACTTCGTCCTCGCCGTGCTGCCCGGCGGCGGCTTCGTCGCCGAGCGCATGCTGCGCCGCGAGGTGGACGCCGGGATCATGGCCGCCCGCGCCCGGCGGGAGGGCGTCGTCGGCGCCTGACCGCCGCCCGCCGCCCGCCCGGCCGGCCCCTCCGTGGGGCAGCACCCCCCGCACGGCCCTCCCCGGTTCGACACGTAGTCAATTTCCGCTTTTGGTGGGATATGTCGGCGTTGTCGTATCTGCGGAGGGACCGTGCGGCCGGAAGGCTATGACTACGAGAAGTTCAGCCGCCTCGCGGGGCCGCTGACGGATCCCGATCCGTCCCGTCCCTACCGGGTGCGCTACACGCGCCTGCTCTCCCGTGAGCCGCACCGCGTCCGGGCGGTCCTGCTCATGGCGTTCGCGCCGCTGCTGTCCGGGACCCTGCTGCTCTACCTGGTCTGGCCCGCGCACTGGACCGAGCGCACCGGGGCGCCGCCCTGGCTGCTCACCGCGGACGCGGTGATGCTCATATCGATCGGGCTGATCGAGATGTTCCGGCTGGTCAACGTCGTCTCGATCGCGCACGCCACGATGGTCGCCCGGGACCCGGTCCCGGTCACCGCGGAGCCCGGCACCCGGGTCGCGTTCCTCACCACGTACGTGCCGGGCAAGGAGCCCATCGCCATGGTGCGCGCCACGCTCACCGGGGCGGTCGCGCTGCGGCACGACGGGCCGCTGGACGTCTGGCTGCTCGACGAGGGCGACGACCCCGAGGCCCGGGCGCTCTGCGCGGAGCTGGGCGTACGGCACTTCAGCCGCAAGGGCGTGCCGCACTGGAACGCCGAGGAGGGCCCGCACCGCGCCAGGACCAAGCACGGCAACTACAACGCCTGGCTGGAGGCGCACGGCGACGGGTACGACTTCTTCGCCTCCGTCGACACCGACCACGTGCCGCTGCCCGCGTACCTGGAGCGGATGCTCGGCTACTTCCGCGACCCCGACGTCGCCTTCGTCGTCGGCCCGCAGGTGTACGGCAACTACGACGCCGCCGTCACCAAGTTCGCCGAGAGCCAGCAGTACCTCTTCCACGCGCTGATCCAGCGCGCCGGCAACGCCTACGGCTCGCCGATGTTCGTCGGCACCAACAACGCGGTGCGCATCTCCGCGCTCCGGCAGGTCGGCGGCCTGTACGACTCGATCACCGAGGACATGGCCACCGGCTTCGAACTGCACCGCACCCGCAACCCGGCCACCGGCCGGCACTGGCGGTCGGTCTACACCCCGGACGTGCTGGCCGTCGGCGAGGGGCCCAGCTCCTGGACCGACTTCTTCACCCAGCAGATGCGCTGGTCGCGCGGCACCTACGAGACGCTGATCGGCCAGTACGGGCGGGGCGGCGGGCGCTTCCCGATCCGGCGCCTCTTCAACTACTCGCTGATGCTCGTCTACTACCCGATGACCGCGGTCACCTGGTTCCTCGGCGCGCTCAGCTGCACCCTCTTCCTCTGGCTCGGCTCCTCCGGCACCCAGGTACCGGCCTCGGTCTGGCTGATGCTCTACAGCGACGCCGCCGCCCTGCAGATCGGCCTCTACCTGTGGAACCGGCGGCACAACGTGTCGCCGCACGAGCCCGAGGGCTCCGGCGGCCTCGCCGGGATGCTGATGTCGGCGATGTCGGCGCCGATCTACTTCACGTCCTTCAAGGCGGCGGTGCTGCGCCGGCCGTGCCGGTTCGTGGTGACGCCCAAGGGCGGCGGCGCGAGCCCCGACCGGGTGGCGACGTTCCGTATCCACCTGTTCTGGGCGGGGCTGCTGGCGACCTCGTTCCTGGCGTCGGTCGTCCTGGGCCACACGCACGTGGCGATGCGCACCTGGACGGTGCTCGCGCTGTGCGTCGCGCTCGCGCCGGCCTCGATCTGGGCCTGGTCCGAGTGGCGGCTGCGGCGCACGAACCGGCGCGAGGACGTGCGGCGGCGGGCGGCGCTGGCCGCGGCGGCCGCCGTACGGGGCCGGG
>NZ_BAAAPF010000398.1:0-5541 GCF_039531005.1 Streptomyces synnematoformans | reverse complement strand
CTCCAGGGTACGAGGCGGCGGCGCGGAACCGTGCGGCGGCCGGAGGCGTTGGCGGCGACGCCGAGGGCCGCGGCGACGGCGACCTCGTACCCGGGGGCGACGGTGAGCAGTTCGGCGGCGGGGCCGAGCACGCCGGTGAGCTTGTCGCGGGCCAGCAGCAGGGTGCCGGTGCCGTCCTTGCGGCGCAGCCCGAGGGCGAGCGCGTCCCGGCGGGCGGTGGTGGCAGCGCGGGCGGCCGGGGAGCCCGCGGCGGCGGCGCGGGCGGCGCGCAGCTCGGCCTCGGCGGCCTGCAGGGCGCTCTTGGCGGCCGCGAGCTCGTCGGCCAGCGCGCTGTCGTCCCGGTCCAGCCCGTCGACCTCGGCCCGCAGCGTCTCGTACGCCTCCTGCGCGGCGGCGGCGCGCTCCCCGGCCTCGTCGCGGGCGGTGGCGAGCCGGTCGATCTCGGCCTGCGCGGAGGCGGCGCGGCCGCGGGCGGCGGTGACCTTACCGCTGAGCCGGGCGAGCCGTTCGCGGCGGTCGGCGACGGCGCGGGCGGCGTCCTTCAGCCGCCGCTCCTCGGCGGCGAGTTCCCGCTCCAGCTCGGCGCGGTGGGCGACGGTGTCCTCCAGTGCCCGTTCCGCGGCCTCCAGGGCGGCTTCCAGCTCGGCCTCCTGCTGCCGGACGCGCTGCGCCTCGCGCTCCAGGTCGTCCGGGTCGCGCCCGCGGCGCTCCTCCTCGGGGGCGGCGGTGGCGTGCTTGGCGCGGGCGTCGGCGAGGCTGACGGTGCCGCGGACCCGCTCGGCGAGCTGGCCGAGTTCGTGCCAGGCGGCCTGGGCCTCGGTGAGCCGCGGGGTGAGGGCGCGCACCTGCTCCTCCAGGGCGGCCTCGCGGGTGCGGGCGGCGGCCAGCTCGGCCTCGGCGGCCTCCTTGCGCTCCTTCAGCGCCGCCTCGTCGGCGATCTCGGCGGCGAGCGCCGCGCGCAGGGTGACGAGGTCGTCGGCGAGCAGCCGGAGGCGGGCGTCGCGCAGGTCGGCCTGGATGACGGCGGCGCGGCGGGCGACGGCGGCCTGCCGGCCCAGCGGCTTGAGCTGGCGGCGCAGTTCGTCGCTGAGGTCCTGGACGCGGGCGAGGTTGGCCTGCATCGCGTCCAGTTTGCGCAGCGCCTTCTCCTTGCGCTTGCGGTGCTTGAGCACGCCGGCGGCCTCCTCGATGAAGGCGCGGCGGCCGGAGGGGTCGGCGTGCAGGACGGAGTCGAGCTGGCCCTGGCCGACGATGACGTGCATCTCGCGGCCGATGCCGGAGTCGGAGAGCAGTTCCTGGATGTCGAGGAGGCGGCAGGTGTCGCCGTTGAGCTGGTATTCGCTGCCGCCGCTGCGGAACATCGTCCGGGTGATGGTCACTTCGGCGTAGTCGATGGGCAGCGCGCCGTCGGAGTTGTCGATCGTGAGCGAGACCTCGGCGCGGCCGAGGGGCGGCCGGCCGGTGGTCCCGGCGAAGATGACGTCCTCCATCTTGCCGCCCCGCAGGGACTTCGCCCCCTGCTCCCCCATCACCCAGGACAGCGCGTCCACCACGTTGGACTTCCCCGAGCCGTTCGGGCCGACGACACAGGTGATACCCGGCCCGAAGCGGAGTGTGGTGGCGGAGGCGAAGGACTTGAACCCCCGGAGCGTGAGGCCCTTCAAGTGCACTGGCGAGCTCTCCTCCGGCGACGAATCATGTGGCGGAGACTCTATCGCGCAAGCCGGTTTCACTGGGTAACCGCCGGGGCACATCACTTACTGAGCAGCACCCCGGGGCGCCGGCTTCGGGGGCGGGTTCCCTGCTCGGGATCCGTGAGACCGGTCGGGAAACGACGAAGGGACGCCGTTAAGCGTCCCTTGACAGTTATCTCAAGCGGTTGAGGTGCAGACCTGACGGTGGTGCGGGAATGTCAGGTGAGCGCAGGCTCCGCCTGGGATACGTCGAGCAGTGACTCGCTGTTGTGAGCAGCGGCGGCGGCGAGCATGTCGTTCTCGGCCTGGACGCGGACGAGCTCCGATTCCAGGTCCTGGACACGCTGCTGCAGCCGTCGCATCTCGGCGAGGAGTCGCGGGTCAGTGCCGCCGACGTAACCGAGAAGCGCCTTTGCCATGATTGAAGGTCCTCCACACTGAGTGACCGACCGAGCGGTGTGGGTCGTGAGGGATTCGCACCCGCGTGTCTGCCCATGGCACAAACAGCTAGGGTGCGCGGGGCTTCAAGCGTCTCACCAAATAGTTTGACGGTCAACACGATCACACCCCGCATCGGGTGCGGCCGGGGGAAACGCAGGCCGGACCGGGGCGGCGGGACCCGTCTGGGGTGAGAGCTTGGCACGCCCGGAAGCCGTTGGCAACCCGCTGGTCACACCTGTCGGACCAGCTCTTATGGCGGAGTGTGCTCAGCGGATGGCGAATGAGTGATATCCGCCGCGCGGCTCGTCCCAGATCTCCGTCACACCGGTGACGCGGCCCGGCGTGTCGTCGGAGCGCAGCCACTCCAGCAACTCCTGGCACCGCTCCCGCGGGCCCTCGGCGACGATCTGGACGCGGCCGTCCCCGAGGTTGGCGGCGAAGCCGCTGAGGCCGCCGATCTCCAGCGCCCGGGCGCGGGTGAACCAGCGGAATCCGACCCCCTGGACCACGCCGCGGACCCAGGCCGTCATGCGGACGTCTGCGCTCATGTGACGCACGCTATCCGGACGATCGGCCCGCGGACACGTGCGCGGCGGGGGGCATGGC
The DNA here is from genome assembly GCF_039531005.1 of Streptomyces synnematoformans. NCBI lineage: Bacteria > Bacillati > Actinomycetota > Actinomycetes > Kitasatosporales > Streptomycetaceae > Streptomyces > Streptomyces synnematoformans. The sequence continues at coordinate 2,800 of NZ_BAAAPF010000398.1, read as the reverse complement.
GTACAGTCTGGCGACAAACGAATCACCCATGTGGGTGATGTGAACGTGTGAAGCAGTTGTCGTCGGACGTGAGAGGTCAGCCGGATGGGCCGCCACAGACGCTCGGAGCCCCAGCCCTCTTCTCCGCGCCGCCGCCGGGACGCCCCCGGCGCGTACGGCGCCTACGGCGACCACGAGGTGTACGGCTCCGGGCGGTCCCGGGGGCAGCACCGCAAGCAGAGCCCGGCCCGCGCCGGGATGCTCGGCACGTCGGCGGCGCTGGCCGTGGGCGCGGTGGCGATGGCCTCCGGGGTCCTCGGCAACGGGTACGACCTCGACCGTGACGGCGGCGGCCCCGCCGACCGCGTCCAGGCCGGCGACCCGCCGGCGCCCAGCACGCAGGGCGCCGCGGATCTGCCGACGCGGGAGGCGTCGCCGTCCGCGAGCCCCGGCTCGGACCGGCCGGAGAGCGGGACGCCGGACGCGAAGAAGGGCGCCGGCAAGGACGGCGGGAAGGACGCGGACGGCCGGGAGTCGAAGAGCGCCTCGCCGTCGACCACGGCGCCCGAGCGCGAGCCCTCGGACTCGGCGGAGCCGTCGTCCGGGTCCCCGGACCCGTCCCGTACGGAGTCGGAGTCACCGTCCCCGACGAAGACCGAGACCTCGAAGCCCACCCGCAGCTCGAAGCCGACCGCCGACGCCGCCACCGCCGCGGAGGCGGAGGTGCTGCGGCTGGTCAACCAGGAGCGCGCGCAGGCGGGCTGCCGCCCGCTGACGAACGACCCGGAGCTGGCGAAGCTGGCCGGGGACTACAGCCAGGACATGGCCGAACGCGGCTTCTTCGACCACACCGACCCCGACGGCGACGACCCGTGGGACCGCGCGCAGGAGTACGGCATCTCGGACCTCGGCGGCGAGAACATAGCCCGCGGCCAGGCCGACGCGCGGGCGGTGATGGACGCCTGGATGAACAGCGAGGGCCACCGCGCCAACATCCTGAACTGCGACTTCCGCACCCTGGGCGTCGGCGCGCACTTCGCCGGCGGCGGCCCCTGGTGGACGCAGAACTTCGGCTTCTGAGAAACCGGCCGGTCAGAGTGCCGTCATCGGCTTCAAGCCGGTCCAGCTCTATCTGGACGACACGCTGCCGAAGTAGATCCCCGCAGCCCACCACTATCCGCCAGTGAAGGCCCAGCCTGTCCAGGTCGTGACGTGGATCGCGACCACCGCGCCGGGTGGGGACGAGTCCTCGTACTGGCGGTACTTCTGTCGCAGCAGCTCAACGGCCGTTAGTCGGCTGTCGCCGTCTGCCCAGATCTCCGCCTGTCCATCGGCACGAGCCCACCACAGGGAGGTCCAATCGTCGGCGTAGTGATCAGCGATGACCGACACGGCGGGGTTCTCTGAGATGTTGCGCAGGCGGCGCAGCTTGGTCCCGCGCTTCGGCTTGTGATCGATAGCGAAGACGATCACGTCCCCATCCACGGCGAAGGTGATGGGGACCACGTGCGGCACGCCCGCCCTGTCGGCCGTAGCCAGCCGCGCAACGGGAGAGCTGGCGAAGCGCTCGCGGGCCTCAACCGCCGAGAGGTTCATGAGCCGAAGGTACCCACCCTGCCGGCACTGTGCGGTCAGGCTGTGCGGTCAGGCAAGCTGTTACAGGTTCCCCTACCTCATCAAGGCTCGCTCCGCTCGCCGCGCGGCCCGGCTCTCCGGGGCGCCGCTCCTGTCTCCGCCCCGAGCCCCGGCCCTCTCTCGGAGGGGGTGGGGGACGGGGCACCCGGGACTCCTACGTTGCTCGTCCTGAACGATGCAGGCCGAAGTAGCGGGTCGGCACTTCTTCGGCTTCTGAGCCGTCGGCGCCCCGTGCTCCGGCCGCGGCGGCGGCCGCGGTCGCGTCAGGGGCGCGGGGGGCGCTGGCAGCGTGGGCAGAAGTAGCTGGAGCGGTTCATCCACGGCCGGCGGCGGATCGGGGTGCCGCAGCGGCGGCAGGGCTCCTCCTCGCGGCCGTACGCGTCGAGCGAGCGGGAGAAGTAGCCGGACTCGCCGTTGACGTTCACGTAGAGGCTGTCGAAGCTCGTGCCCCCGACGTCGAGCGCGGCGCTGAGCACCGCGCGGACGTGCCCGAGCAGCTCCGCGGTGCGGGGGCGGGTGAACCCGGCGGTGGGGCGCTCGTAGTGGATGCGGGAGCGCCACAGGGCCTCGTCCGCGTAGATGTTCCCGACGCCGCTGATCAGCGACTGGTTCAGCAGCGCCCGCTTGATCGTGGTCCGGCTGCCGCGCAGCGCCGCGTGGAACGCCGCGTCGTCGAACGCCGGGTCCAGCGGGTCCCGGGCGATGTGCGCGATGACGTCGGGCAGCCCTCCGGCCGCGTCCGGGTGCAGCGACAGGCCGCCGAACGTCCGCTGGTCGACGAAGCGCAGCTCGGTGTCCGTCTCGTCCGCGAAGCGGATCCGGATCCGCAGGTGCTTCTCGTCCGGCGCCGCCTCCGGCTGGACCAGCAGCTGGCCGCTCATGCCGAGGTGCGCGAGCACCGACTCCGGGGCGTCCGCCAGCGGCAGCCACAGGTACTTGCCGCGGCGCCGCGGCTCGCCCAGCGGGTGCCCCGTCAGCCGGGCGGCGAAGTCGGCCGCGCCCGCGGGGTGCCGCCGTACGGACCGGGGGTGGCGCACCTCGACGGACGCCACCGTCCGGCCCGCGACCCACTTCGCCAGGCCGCGGCGTACCACCTCGACCTCCGGCAGCTCCGGCATCGCCGCGCTACCGGTCGGCGGCCTGCGCCGCCCCGGCGGAGCCCGCGGCGGCGTCGCCGTCCGCGGCG
>NZ_BAAAPF010000397.1:0-5672 GCF_039531005.1 Streptomyces synnematoformans | reverse complement strand
AGGGCCCCACGGCGGGGGCCCTCCGCCCGGGCGCGGGGCGCGCGCCCCGGGGGCCGGGGGGGCCCCGCCCGACCCGGCCGCGGCGGCCCGGCCGGACGGCGCGGCGGCGGGCAGCTCGTGGCCGCGTTGAGGGCGGGGACGAGCTGCGCCTCCTCGTGGTCCAGGTGCGCCTCCAGTTCGCCGACGAGCCGGTCGACCTCGCTCAGCACCGCCGCCGGCTCGGGGGCCGCGTCCTCCGGGGCGTCGAGGCCGACGAGGGCGCGGAGCCGTTCGACGAGGTCGGAGACCACCTCGTGCTCGCGCCGCAGCCGCGTGAGCGGCTCGGCGAGCTCGGGGAACTCCTTCTCCAGCCAGGGGAAGATCATCTGGTCCTCGCCGGTGTGGTGGAACTCCAGGCCGTGGCAGAACGACAGGCAGTTGACCCGCAGTTGCAGCACCAGCCCCCGGGCCGGCGTTCCGGCGGCGGCCGCCCGCGCGACCTCGGCGCGGAGCAGGGCGAGTTCCTGGCGGAAGGCGCGGTGGATGGTGACCAGCGCGTCGCCCATGGGCCCGGCCGGCGGGCCCTCGTCCACGGGTGCCAGCGCGACGACCGGGACCGGGTCCGCTGCCGCGGCGCGGGCGGCGCGCAGCTCCGGGTCGGCCTCGGCGGCGCGGGCGAGGAGCCGGTCGCGCTCCGCCCCGCCGACGATCTCCACCGCGGCCCGGAACGACCAGTTGCCCGCCTCGATGCCGACCTGCTCGTGGCCGTCCAGCTCCGTGTACCAGGCGGGCGGTGCGCCGTCGGCGGCGGGCGGGGCGAAGACCAGCAGCCGCGGCTCGGCGTCCGGCGCGTAGTCGGGCACGCAGACGAGCGGGGTGGTGCGGGCGGCGGTGCCGCCGGTGGCGCCGGTGGTGAGCAGCAGCAGGCGGCGGTCGGCGTAACGGCCGCCGACCAGGCCGGAGTTGGCGCGGAACTCCGCGATGACCTGTTCGGTGTCGCGTTCCTGTACGTGGTTCATGGTCTCCAGTTCGGGATCTTCGGATCTTTTCGGGCAGCAAGGCGCGCATGCCTGCACAGGCAGGCAGCGCGTACGAAGTCGTGGAACGCGGACAGCGCGACGGGTCCCGGCGGCCCGGGCGGTCCCGGCGGACCGGGCGCGGCTGGAGAACAGCGCAGCGGCATGCCCCGGCGGGACACGGGGCCGCCGGACGCGGGGAGGGGCGCGTCCGCGAACGTCAGCGGATCAGCGGATCAGGCGGTCCTCATGGCGCAGGCCATCACGATCATCCCCTTCAGGTCGAGTGCCACCCGTCCGCCGACCCGGCGGCGGCCATGGGGCACCCGATCACTCTAAAACGTCCCGGCCCGGCTGTCAGCCCTCGACGTGCGCCGCGGCCAGCGCGCCCGGCACCGGCCGCCGTCCCCGGCCGGAGCGGCACCTGACGGCGGCAACCCGCCTGGCGTAGCCTCGTGAGCCGCCGCGGGGACGGCAGTTGACCGCGGTGCACCAGGGGACAGAGGGACGGGGGGATGCGGATGTTCGGGATCATCCGGCCGTGCCGGTGCCGGCTGCCGAAGGGGCTCGCCAAGGAGTGGCTGGGGCACCTGTGCGGGCTGTGTCTGGCGCTGCGCGGCACGGGCGGCCAGGTCGCGCGCGCGGCCACCAACCACGACGGGCTGCTGATATCGGTGCTGTACGACGCCCAGGCGGCCCCCGCCGAGGGCAGGAGCGGCGGCGGCTGGCGCACCGCCGGGCCCTGTCCGCTACGCCGGATGCGCCGGGCGGAGGTGGCGCAGGGCGACGGGGCGCGGGGCGGGGCCGGGCTGGGGTTCGACACCGCGGTGCTCGTCGCCGCGGTGGAGCGGCAGCGGGAGGTGGAGGCGCTGGCCGGGCCGGGCACGCCGGTGCTGACGGTGACCGAGCCCACGGAGCTGGCGACGGCGGCGGCGTTCGCCCACACCGCGCGGCTGGCGGGCCGGCCCGGCAACGCGGAGGCGCTGGCCGAGGCCGGGCGGCTGTTCGGCCGGATCGCGCACCTGCTGGACGCCGTGCAGGACGCCGAGGAGGACCGCCGTACGGGGGCGTGGAACCCGATCACGGCGACGGACACGCCGCCCGCCCGGGTGCGGCAGCTGTGCGAGGACGCGACGCGCGGCGTCGCGCTCGCCCTGGCGGACGCGGAGTTCACCGACGACCGGCTGGTCCGCGCGCTGCTGGTCGGCGAGTTGGAGCGGGCGGTGCGCCGCACCTTCGCCCTGGCCGGCGGCGGGTACGGCCCGCCGCCGGAGTTCGGCGTACCGCTGGGGCAGGACGGCGCAGCGCAGGAGGAGCACCAGCGGAGCAGCTGGTGCGACTGCGGGGGCTGCGGTGATCTCTCCAACTGCTGCAGCAACTGCAACTGCAACTGCTGCGGCAGCGACGGCGACGGCGACGACGGCGGTTGCTGCGACTGCGACTGCGGCTGCTGCGACTGCAACTGCTGAGCCCTGCCCGGCGCCGCCCGGCCTAGCGTTCCGCCCGCGTGAGCCCCCGTACCGCCGGGAGCGCGAGCAGCAGCACGCACGTCACCACCGCCATCGCCGAGGACACGAACAGCAGCGGCACGGTCCCCGCCACCCCCGCCAGCGGCCCCGCCGCCGCCTGGCCGACCGGCTTCATCACCAGCGAGCCGGCCGCGTCGTACGCGTGCACCCGCCCCAGCACCTCCTGCGGGACGTGCGTCTGCACGCTGGTGTGGAACATGACGATCCAGAACGCCCCGCCGACACCGCTGATCCCGTAGCACACGGCGACCAGCGGCGCGGCGAGCCCGAGGGCGACGCCCAGCGGCATCAGCGCCCACACTGTCATCGACAGCGCGCCGGCGCGCAACGGGTAGCGCGGGCGCAGGCGGATCGCGACCAGCCCGCCCAGCACGCTACCCGCCCCGAAGGCGGACATGACCAGGCCGAACGTCGAGGAGCCGTAGTCGGTGACGAGCGTGCTGTTGCCGAGGGTCGTGGCGGGTCCGGCGCCGGCGAGCTGCCAGAGCATGAAGACGACGATGACGCTCCACAGCCAGGTGCGGGCCGTGAACTCCCGCCAGCCCTCGACGAGGTCGGCCCGGAACGACGGCGCCCCGTCGCGTTCGGGGCCCGGCCCCATGGGGACCGCGCGCAGCAGAAGCAGGCAGACGCCGCTCACCCCGTACGTCAGGGCGTCGAGGGCGACGACGGCGGCCGGTGAGGAGACGGCCAGCAGCAGGCCGGCGAGCGACGGGCCGAGCACGAGGGTGACGGACTCGGAGACGCGCAGGGTGGCGTTGGCCTTCTGCACGTCCCGGGCGACGCGCGGCGTGACGCTGGCGACGCCGGGCTGGAAGACCGCGCTGCCCGCCCCGACCAGGGCGAGCAGCGCGAGGATCTGCCAGAGCGCCGGCGTGCCCAGCAGGAACAGCAGCGCGAGCACCAGCTGGAAGACCAGCCGCGCGGCGTCCGAGACGACCATGAGCAGCCGGGCGCCGAAGCGGTCGGAGAGCACGCCGCCGAAGATGATCAGTGCGGCGAACGGCGCGACGAGCGCGGCGAGCGCGTAGCCCACGCCGCTCGCGCCGTATCCCGCGTGCAGCACGGCGGCGGTGATGGCGACGGGGAGCATGGCGTCGCCGAGCAGGGAGGTGGTGCGGGCGGTGAAGAAGAACCGGAAGTCGGCCGTCCACAGCGGCGCGGCGGGGGACTTGCCGGCGTACGGGTCACGGGTCGTCTCCGCGCCAGCCACCGCCCACCGCCCCAGGTACGCCGTCGATCCGGACCAGGGCGCCACTGTGGCGCCCGGGCGGGCAGGGGGTCAACGGAATATGTGCGGCCCGCGCCCCGCGGCCGGGCCCGGGGCCGGGGCCCCGCGGCCGGGCCCGGGGCCGGCCCCGGCGGCATGGGGGTACCGCCGGGGCGTGCGCGGTGCGGGTCAGCCGAAGGCGCGTACGGCCTGGTAGTAGACCCAGGCCGTGCTGTTGCAGGCGCTCTTGGTGGCGCCCGAGTAGCGGTTGCACACGCGCTTGAGGTCCTCGTAGAAGGCGCTGTCGAGGCGGGACTTGTGGGCGGAGAAGGCGCCCATCTCCTTGTAGTTGCGGTAGCCGAAGTCGTGGCGCTGGCAGGACTTCTGGAAGGGGAAGCCGAAGGGGTTGTCCGGGGAGCTGCTGCAGTAGTCGGTCGACCAGTTGAACCCGTACGCCGACCAGGCGCCGCGGTTCGCCTCGGCCGACGCCCAGGAGTTGTAGCTCGACGCGCTGGTCTGGGTGAAGCTCGACAGCACCTGGGCCTTGTCGGCGGGGGCGGCTTCTGCGGTCGTGGCGGTTGCCAGGAGGGCGGCCGCGGTGACGCCGGCGGCGACCAGGCCCTTCGTTGCGGTGGGGCGCATGGGACTCCTCGGGTAGGTGCGCCGGATCGCGGCGCACGGCCTGGGGGGAGGTGCGCCAACTGCGGCGGGAGACCGCGCAGTCGGTCGTGCCGGCGCTCAGACTATGCGCGTAGAATGACCCTGGGAAGTCATGCTCCTGACAGATTCATGAAGACGGGGTACGTCCCCGGCCCGCGCAACCGCCGCGCAACCGGGCCCCGTTGACAGGATCCCGGGGAGAGGCTTATCAGGCCTCGGCGCCCGACGCGCCGCCGGCCTTCGCCCCCGAGGCGCCGCCCGCGCCCCCGGCGTCCGCCGCGTTCCCCGCGCCCTCGGCGTCCCCGGCGTCCCCCGCGCCCCCGGCGTCCCGGCGGCGCAGATACAGCGCCGTGCCCAGCGACCCCACCGCCAGCGCCACGATCGCCCACTCCGGCGCCGCGCCCACCCGCGTCGCCAGCGTCTCGTCGGTGCGCAGCGGCACCTCCGCGGTCAGCACCTCGCGGCGCCACGGGCCCGTCTCGTCGACCGTCTCGCCGTCCGGCGTGACGATCGCGCTGATGCCGGTGGTGGAGGCGACCAGCGTCGAGCGGTCGTGCTCGACCGCCCGCAGCCGGGACATCGCGAGCTGCTGCTCGGGCTCGCCGAGGTTGCCGTCGCGCATGTAGGTGGCGTTGTTGGTGGGGACGGCCAGCAGGTTGGCGCCGGTACGTACCTGGTCGCGGACCTGGCCGTCGTACGCGACCTCGTAGCAGATGGACTCCGCCAGGCGCACGTCCCCGGCGTCCAGGCGCACCGCCTCGTCGCCGGGCTCGAAGTCGCGCGGGATCAGCTGGAGGTCGCCGAAGCCGCCGAGCAGCGAGCGCATCGGGATGTACTCGCCGAAGGGCACGAGCTGCCGCTTCGCGTAGTACGGGCCGGGGCCGCTGCCGGGGAGCCAGAGGAGCCCGGCGTTGCGGATGCGGTCGCCGGGGGCGTCGAGGATGGCGCCGACGACGACGGGGGCACCGAGGTCGTCGACGACGGCGGAGATCTGGGCGCTGAGGTACGGGTCGTTGCGCGGGTCGCGGTCGGTGGCGTTCTCCGGCCAGAGCACCAGGTCGGGCCGCTCCGCCCGGCCCGCGTCGATGTCCTCGACCAGCTCGCGGGTGGCGGCGATGTGGTTCTCGGCGACCATCTCGACCCGGGCCTGCTCCTCCAGGCTGCGGGCCCGCGGCACGTTGCCCTGCACCACGGCCACGTGCGCCCGCTCGTCGCCGGGCCCGCCGGCGCTCGGCACCAGCAGCGTGCCGCCCGCGCCCAGCGCCACCGCCGCGGCGC